>NZ_JBBYHU010000021.1:0-65459 GCF_038289905.1 Flavobacterium flavipallidum
ATTGCTTGATGCTTTTTTAAAACTTCATTTACACATCGAAGTTTAAAATCATAACCATACTTGACTTTTCTTTCCATAAAAATACCCCCAAATAGTGTCTAACTTTTTGGGGGCAGTGCAAATTATTAATCGAACAGCCTTTTTTGTTTTGATATTACTTGAGTTATTTATCTTCTTTAACAGTTTCTACAGCAACCATTTCTTGTTTTGAAGTGTTACTCCAAGGACCATGGTTTTTGTATGCTGGACCTGATAATTGTTGTCTTTCAGAACCTGTTGTTTGAACTAAAACCAGGTTTTCCTGTGGAATACTCTTCGCAGGATGTTGGTTTTTGTATGCCGGTCCCTGAAGTGTTACTTTGTTTTTTTCTGAATAAATTTTAGTAGGCACAGCTTTGTGCATCCAGGATTTAAAATTTTTATATTCCGGACCTTTTAAATCGCTTTGTTTTACATTGTCTTTATCTTGTGCCATAGCGCTTATAGATATTACTAAGAAGCCTAAAAGGAAAACTATTTTTTTCATGACTATTACTTTTTTGTTGTTTAACAAAGTTACATTCAGTAACAGTCTTTTAGGATTCTGTAAATTTACTCAATTGATATCCGTATTTATACGGATTTTTTGTTTTTTTTAGTATTAAACCAAATTCATTTTGGCTGCTTTTTTAATAAGTTCGGCTGTATTTTTTACTTCCAGTTTTTTCAGAATGTTGGCACGATGAGTTTCAATGGTACGTGAACTAACGAATAATTTGGCTGCAATTTCTTTGGTGGTTAAGCCTTTAGCAATCAATCCTAAAACTTCATTTTCTTTGTTGGATAAAATATTTTCACTAACGCTTTGTTCCGACATGAAATTGATCATTTTTTCCGAAATTTCAGCACTGAAATATTTTTTCCCGTTAGCAACGCTTCTTATGGCTATTATTAATTCAGATTCGTCAGTGTTTTTTAGTAAATAGCCGTAAGCGCCCATTTTAGCGCATTTGGCAATATAATTGCCATCATCATGCATCGAAATAACGATCGGTTTGATGTTGGAATTTAGGTTTTTCAACTCTTTTAAAACTTCAAAACCATCGCTATTAGGCATAGTGATATCTAGCAGTACAATATCGGCCTCAAAAGCACTGTTGATGAGCTCTATGAATTCTAACCCATCACCAACACTTTTTACGATTTGGATGTCGTCATGCTTTCGCAATAACTCGGCAAGTCCATTTCTAAAAAGCTCATGATCATCTGCTATTATTAGTTTTATTGCTGTCATAGTTCTATAGGTAATTCAATTTCAAAACTGCTGTTTCCTGGAGTAGCATCGATGGTAATGGTACCATTACAAATTTCAACACGCTCTTTGATGTTCGTAATTCCGGAGCCTAATTTAACCGTATTAATGTCAAATCCAATACCGTCATCAAAATAGAAAAGAGAAATAAAATCATCAAATTCCGAAAGTGTAATCCGGATATTCTGAGCATTGGCATGTTTCAACGAATTATTGATTAATTCCTGGCAAATTCTAAAAAGATTGATCGCCTGTTGGTTCGTAATATTTGAGTTTTCGTGCTGGGTCAAATCTTCGTATTCGATGGCAACGGTTGTCGATTTTTTCAGATTGTCAATAAAGTTAGTCAATGTAACGCCAATTCCAAAATCGTCTATCGAAGCCGGCATCAGAGCATTAGACATCAATCGGATTTCAGAAATGGTTTCATCCACGATTTTTTTCATTTCTGATTTTTTGACTTCATTCTCTACTCGGTTTTCAATGTAGTGCTTCAAAGAAGTTAAATACGGACCCACGCCGTCATGAAGTTCTCTCGCCAGGCGACGTCTTTCGTTTTCTAATCCGTTAACCAGCATTCGTTTGGATTGAATTCGACTGTTTTCTTCTTTATTTCTAAATTCGATGAGTTTGTCCCTCATCGCCAGGAGGCTTTTTCCTAGTAAATCATTCGAACTTTTAGGCTGAAAATCAGTGTTTAAATTCATTTTTCCTATATCGTCCGAGAATTTTACCGCACCCTGTAAGGAGGCTTTCAAATTAGCCAGAGCATCAAACATTTCCTGTATTTCACTGGAGTTTTTGATGAATTCATTGCTTTGATTGTAATCGCCTTCAGCCATAATTCGGAGGCTTTTTTGCATGTTTTTGATGGGATTGGTAATAATACGAATCAGAAAAAGCGAAAGCATCACCGCCAATAAAAAAATCCCAATCGTCAGGCCAATCAGTCTTTCTTTCAATTCCTGCAACGGAACCGTGACTTCATCCACATCCATTTCAGAAAGAATGACCAATTTTAAGTGGTGCACTTTTATGAGACTGTACACGCTGTACACATCAATTCCTCTGTAATCTTTAAAGACACCTCTGCCATCAAAACTTTTAAAAGCATTAGATACCCCTTTTGTTTTAACCGTTATCGTATAAGGAATTTTATTGGGAAAAAAACGGGATTGTGAACGCATTCGGAAATCTTCGCCCACCAGATAGGATTCGCCACTGTCGCCCATACCAGTGCGTTCCAAAAGTATTTTTTTGATTTTGTTGTAATCTAAAATTTTAATTTGCTGCCCATTTTTCGAATTAGAGATAAAAGCAAAGGTTGTTTTTTGGGCTTTATGGTAAGGTGTCAAATCATAAATGCCGTGGCCGTTTTTGATGCTGTCCGGAAGTTGGAGCAGGGCAGTGTCTATTTTTTGATTTTGCAATTCCGAAGTTTCAAAGCGTTCCCATTCGGATTTTAAAACATGTTCAATTTGGTTTTGTTTAAGCGTTTTAATCGAATTCAATTGCAGCAGAATACGATCGTTCAAAACATTTGAAAATTGTTGGTAGGACGAAAAAGACAATAATCCAATGACCAATGCGATTAAGCTATTAATGATAATCAGTATCAGTGTTTTGATATGCATGCTTTTCCGGTTTTTTTATAGATGTAAATATACTTCGTTTGTCCTTTTAAAAGCAACTTTGAAGTAATTGTTCTGCTGAATTATCTAAAAAGAGGGAAGTTAGAAGTTAGAAGTTAGAAGTCCCGATAGCTATCGGGAGAAGGCAGGAAGTAAAACCTTCAATATCAATACTTTCTTATGAAGTTGTCATGCTGACGAAGGAAGCATCTCATCAAGTAACTCGACAAAGTAACTCATCGTTGCAGGCACGGAAAGCATTTCCGCACTATCGTTGCGTTGGTATATCCGTGCGGTCGGGATCAGAGGGAGGCCGCTATTTTGTTATTTGATCGATTATTTCATTTAAATCTGATGGAATAGTGTTGTAATTGGAAATAAGTATATTCCTAAACTGCTCATAATTTAGTCCATGCCTATTACATAATCCTTTAATAAGTTCTCTCCCTTTACACCTTTTATTCCAATTATTATTTGCCATTGATTTTTCAATAATTCCTTTTGCTTCCTCTCTAATATCTGAAAAGATTACGGGCTCAATTTTTGCTAGTTCATCAAATTTCTTCTGATATATATAATCACGGGCTAATTCAGTATTCTTGAAAACTTTACTATCTAACAAAGCTCTGGTAAAAGGTAACAAATGAATATCTTCCAATGCAATTTTCTTTAAAGTATCAGCTACTTGCTCAGGAGAATCGTAGGGCATTGATCTGCCTAACATTTGCCTTAAACTTTGAAAAACAACATTCTCTTCAAGCAAATAATTTTCAACGTGATAGACAGGGAGTTGAAAAATATTATTTAAACTATCAATATCATCATGTCGTTCAAAATCTCCATCTACGATGCAATAATACTCTTGAAAAGTATTTCCTTCCGAAAGTAAAGTGTTTACTTTTGCAGCAGTTGATTTTAAGGTTAATGAATTGCCTGCAGGGATAAAGGATATATTTTTTTCAATGTTTGGAAAAAGCTTTTCAAACAAATCTATATCTGTTGAAGATTCTTCCCCTTCAATAAAAACAATCTTTTTATTCAGACTTACGAAACCTTTTGCTCCCATTATATTTGTAAGGGATTCATGAAGTTGCGAGTTAGAGCTTACCTTAAGAAACTGGTTGTCTGTTCCATTGGGGTATTTTAATACAGTAAACAATGAATCTGAACCTGCTTCAATCATCATTTCCGGTGCATGAGTAGTTAAAATCATTTGATTTCCATCTGAAAGCTGCTTTAATATTTTTAGGTATCTTCTTTCCAGCTCGGGGTGTAAATGAACATCAGGTTCATCAAAGAGAATAATTGAATCCTTAGGTTTCAATTGATGAAAATGAATATATGTGTTCAAGATTTCCTTTTCTCCAGAACTTAACTCATCGATGTCAATTGTTCCTCTTGGAGTATTGACTGAAAATTTGAAAGGATTGGTGTCTAAAAACACATCATCAAATTGCATTGGTGAAAAAAAAGAATTGAAAAATTCTCGGATATCACTTAATGAGTCATAATCTTTTATCTCTCCCTTCCTGATACTTTGTTGAATATTTTGAAGGTCTTTCATTTTAAGGCTTGTGAGGTAATACTTTATATTTTGGTATTTACTTGTGCCTTGTGATAACAACTGCTTCATCCGGTCTTCATTAAGGAAATCAGAATTCCAAGAATTAAGATTTGATTTAACGTTTATTCTTTGAGCACTGAAATAATCAAAAAAACTTCTATTCTCTGAGTATCGGCTGAAAAGTCCATTCACATTGCCTGGAGAGCTTTCGATTATACTTGTATTTCCGTTTTTTAATATTCTTATGGTAGCAGAATAATTATGCGTAATCTCATTTTGAGGGTAAATCTCTTTTAAATATTCAATTTCTTTATCAATTAGAGTTAAATCTATTTTTAGGTCACAAAATTCAGAATCAGCAGAAACACAATTAGGATTTATTTGAAAGTATCCATAACTTCCAAGAGTCTCCTTAGCTGTCATTAAAGCTTCCAAAATAGAACTTTTTCCGCTTCCGTTTCCACCACAAATTACGATGAAATCAGGTAAGTTTGTATATTCGGCATTTCTAATATTCTTAAAATTACTTATTTTAAAGTTTTCTATTCTCATGTGATTAGTTGTAAAGTACTTTAATGTTTTATTAAAGCGTAAGTGTTTTTTATTAAAATTTAAATAATTTTAATTTAAGTATTTCTTTAATTTTATACTTTACAAAAATAAAAATATTTCTTACATGTACAAAAACAGCCGCTTTAAAAACGGCTGTAAATGGGTATTAAATATTTTCTGTAAATCTGTATTCTGAAATTTGCCTTCTAAAATCTGCGTTCTGCTTTCTAAAATCTCGCAATCTTCTCTTTCCAACCCTGATAGCCTTTTGTTGATAAATCGTTATTAACGTTGACTAAAACCTGTTCCGTTTGTTTTTTATTGATTTCCGTAAGTTGGGAGATACTCTCATAAACACCACTTTTCAATCCAGAAAGATAAGCCGCTCCTAAGGCAGAAACGTCGGGGTTCTTTTGTTTGTTTAACGGAATACCTAATAAATCAGCCAGAAAGTGAATCACAAATTGGTTTTGGGTCATACCACCGTTTACCGAGATTGATTTTAATGCGGCTTGCATGTCTTTTTCCATAGCCTGCACCACATCTTTTATCTGGTACGGAATACTTTCCAGTGCCGCTCTTACAATATGATTTTTAGTAGTGCCAAAAGTCATTCCTTCAATCGATGCTTTTCGGCTCATTTGCCAATGTGGTGCGCCCAGTCCGCTAAAAGCAGGAATAAGATACACACCTGCATTGTCGTTTATAGCCGTTGCCATCGCTGCGGTTTCGGCAGGAGCCGAAAACAATTGCAATTCGTTTTTGAGCCATTCAATAGTCGAACCACAGGAAACAATAGCTCCTTCAAGAGCATAATCCACGCGGTCTTCGGTACTCCAGCAAATGGTGGTTAACATTCCCGCTTGAGACAAAACCGCTTTGTCGCCAATGTTCATCATAATCGAACTTCCTGTTCCCAGAGTAACTTTGGCAGTGCCTTTTTCAAAACAGCCTTCACCAAAAGTCGCCGCATGCGAATCGCCAATCAAGGATGTCATCGGAATAGAAAGCGTATTTTCTAATTTTAAAATTTCACTCCAATTTATTGTTCCAAAATCTTGTGAAGAAGGGCAGGGCTGAGGTAAGTTTAAATTAGACAATCCCCATTTTTCAAGTATTTCAGCATCCCAGTCTAAGGTATGAATATTAAAAAGCAAGGTTCGGGACGCATTGGTATAATCGGTTTTGAATTGGGTTCCATTAGTTAGTTTATACAAAAGCCAACAATCTACCGTTCCGAAATACACTTCGCCCTGAGTGACTTTTTGTTTCAATTCGGAGTCGTTTTCTAAAAGCCAAAGCAATTTGGTTCCTGAAAAATACGGATCTAATAACAAACCTGTTTTTAGTTTGATAAAATCATTTTGCCCTTTTTCGATTAAATCGGTACAAACAGCTATCGAACGTTTACAAGCCCAGACAACAGCTGGAGCCAGCGCTTTTCCGTTTTCGTCCCAAAGAATAAAAGTTTCTCTTTGGTTACTAATTCCGCATGAAATAATATCGGAAATATTCAGACCTTTTTGGGTGAAATCCTTCAAACATTCGGATACCGAATCCAGCACATTTTGATAAATGGCTTCGGGATTTTGCTCGACGAAACCATTGTCAAAATAATCGGTTTTTAGGTCCACGCAGCCTTTGGCGGCAGCCTGCCCCTGTTCGTCAAAAATGATGGTTTTAGTACTGCTGGTACCCTGGTCTATGGCAAGTATGTATTTTTTCATTAGTATAATTTGTATATAAAAGTCTTCGACAAGCTCAGACTGACTTTTTTTTACCATTAAGAAATTAAGGTTATTAAGTCAAATTCCTTAATAATTTAAAAATTAAAATAATAGAACCTAAAAACACCCCCCTAGCCCCTCTCAAGAGGGGAATCGTTCAGGTTTTCAAGTCACAACTACCTCCTTGAGGAGGGTTAGGGAGGTGTAAAAATCACTATTAAAAAATTAAGATGATTTAGCTTAATGCTCCTTAATTTCTTAATGGTGAAAAAGAAAAAATGTTTTATTTATTTTTCTGATTCATTTTATCAATAATCACCGCCAGTAAAATAACAATACCTTTTACTACCTGTTGCCAAAAAGGCGACACATCCAGTAAAACCAGTCCGTTATTTAAAACTCCAATAATTACGGCTCCGATAACAGTTCCGGTAACGGTTCCTACACCACCGGAAAGCGAAGTACCGCCGATAACTACGGCTGCGATGGAATCCAGTTCGTAACTCATACCGGCATTAGGTTGGGCCGAGTTCAATCTCGAAGTTACCAAAACACCACCCACAGCCGCCATCATACCAGCAATTCCATATACCGCCAGTTTTACTTTGTTAATGCTAATTCCTGATAAAAAAGCTGCTTTTTCATTGCCTCCAATCGCATAAATATAACGTCCAAAAGTGGTGCGGTTCGTGAGAAAGACCACAATTAAGACCATGAAAAGCGAAATCCAAACGGGAACAGGAATGCCTAAAATCCAACCAGAACCAATGAATTCAAAGTTAGGACCTAGGTTTGAAATCGGAATTCCTTCGGTATAAAGCATTGTTAAACCACGGGCAATGGTGAGCATGGCTAATGTGGCCACAAAAGGAGGAATGGCAAATTTGGTAATGACCCAACCATTGAATAATCCGAGCAGCATACCGATAAGCATGGCCGCCAGAATCGCACCTAAAACGGTAAAACCCACAAATAAATCCATGGATTCAAAGGAAAGTCCGCTTTTTAATAGTCCGGCGCATATTGCTGCGGTAAGACCTAAAACAGAACCTACCGAAAGATCAATTCCGGCCATTAAAACCACTAATGTCATTCCGACAGAAATACAAACATTAACTGAGATTTGTCTTAATACATTCCAAAGATTAGTGCTGGTCATGAATTTATCAGATAGCAAACTGATGAACAGACAAAGTAGAAATAAGGCAATTAGTGACTGTGATTTTTTGATTAGCGGGTGGTTAATAGCTATATTCATAATTATTCTGGTAAGGCTGATTTTAATAATTTGTCTTCATTGGCTTCTGCGGCTAAGTAGGAAGCTTTGATTTTTCCTTCCGCCATGACTAAAATTCGATCCGAAAGCGCGAGGATTTCGGGAATTTCAGAGGAAACTAAAAGAATACTCATTTGGTTGGCTGCAAGTTCTTTAATTAGGTTGTAAATTTCATTTTTGGCATTAATATCGATCCCTCGAGTAGGCTCATCCAGCATCAAAATTTGCGGATTGGTTGCGAGCCATTTGGCTAAAACTACTTTTTGTTGGTTTCCACCGCTTAAATTCTGACACAATTGGGTCTCAGAAGGGGTTTTGATGCGTAGTTTCTCGATATAATCTTTGGCGCAAGCCTTATCTTTTGAATCGCTTAAAAGTCCTAATGCTTTTAAATTAGTCAGGCTAATATTAGACGAAATATCCATTCCTAAAATTAATCCTTCCGTTTTTCGGTCTTCTGTTACAAAGGCTAGTCCGTTCTCAATAGCGTTTTTAGGTTTTTTATGAATGCTTTGGCTGCCATTAATTTTGATGTCAAAGGCACTATTGGCAGGATGCATCCCAAAAATAGTTTCCAAAAGTTCCGTTCTTCCGGCACCCATTAGGCCGAAAATCCCCAGAATTTCTCCTTTTTTGAGTTCGAATGAAATATCCTGAAGCAATTTTCGGCTCTTATTATTCGGATTGATGAGGTTTAAATTTTCGACTTTTAAAATCGTATTTTCAAAATGGTTTTCACTGTCTTTTTTGGCAATAAGTACTTCACGTCCCACCATTTTACGAATTAAATCCTGTTCAGTTGTGGCTTTCATTTCACCGGCATCAATGGTATTTCCGTCTCTTAAAACGGTGTAACGCTCCGCAATTCGGAACAATTCATCCATTTTATGTGAAATGTACACAATGGTTTTTCCTTCGGATTTCAATTCGGAAATGATGCGATGCAAATTCTCGATTTCTTTATCACTCAGGGCAGAGGTAGGTTCGTCCATCAAAATCACATTGGCATTGCTCAACAAAACCTTGGCAATTTCAACCAATTGTTGTTCGCCCACTTTCAGTTTTTGTACCAATGTTTTAGGAGCAACTTTCAATTGGATTTTGTCAAAAAGACGTTGGGCTTCGGCTTCCATTTTGGCTTTGTCCAAAAGTCCTAATGAAGTTCTGATTTCTCTTCCTAAGAACAGATTTTCGGTGACATTGAGTTCCGGAATGAGGTTTAATTCCTGATGAATCATAGCAATTCCTGCGTTTTGCGCTTCTTTGATACCCGAAAATCGCACCGATTCTCCGTTCAATTTAATTTCGCCATCGTATTCGGTATATTCGCCTGTTAAAATTTTCAACAAAGTCGATTTGCCCGCACCGTTTTCCCCCAATATGGCATTGACCTGAGCTGGGTAAAATTTAAAATTTACCTGATTCAGCACTTTAACGCCTGGGAATTCTTTCGATATATTAACTGCTTCTAACAATTTACTGAAGTTTAATTTGGGTTGGAATAACCGTAATGTCTTTAAATAAATTTTGATTTCTGCTCAACTTAATGGCTCCCATAAATGAGATGCTGTCACCAATTTTTACTTTTTTGAGCGCAGCCGGAATAACGCTGTCTCTAACGATATGGTTTAAAGATTCAGACACTTTGTTGAATTGCGCATTGGTTTTAAAATCGGTTAGCTTTACTAAACCCGATGCATCACGTATGGCATTTCCAAAAATGTATTTAGTATCTACATAAATCACCCCATTTTTTTCATCGGCAATGGTATATAATCCATCTTTGATATCCAGGATTTTACCGGTGCTTTGAATCATGAAATAAGCTGAATTTCCTATCCCCAGACGGTTTCCGTATTTTTTGAAGGCGGTTTCAGGATTGTTTTGAAACAGTTCAATTAAATTATTGAGGGAGATATTGTTTCTTTTTGTTGCGATGCCTTTGTAATAAATAGAATCGGCGTATGCTGTAAAATTAAAATTCTCTTTGTTGGCTTTTTTAACATCGCTCAACTTCTTGAAATAAACCGAATTGTAGCCCAAAATTGCAAGAATAATAAGGGCTAAAAGTAGGATATACTGTTTTTTCATCTTAATAATCTTTAATGTTGGTTGCATTTACTAACTCTACTTCAACCGGAACACGCTGCGGAAAAGTACGTCTTCCTTTAAAGTATTCATCGGCATATTGTGCGGCTGTTTGCGCCATTACCAAAGGAAATTGCATGCCAGTAGCCACAATTTTCTTTTCACGGATTTTTTCAACCACATCGCCAGCACCGTCAAAACCAAAAATTTTCACTTTGTAATCTTTTCCAGCTGCCTGTAAAGCCTGAAAAGCACCCATAGCCATAGCGTCATTTCCACAAAAAACAGCATCAATATCCGGATTAGCCTGCATGATGGTTTCCAGTACTTCCATGGCTTTATTGCGGTCAAAATTGCCACTTTGTTGGGCTACCATTTTCAAATTGGGGAATTTATCCACCACCGAATGAAATCCTCCCGAACGTGCCCAGGTATTATTGTCGCCCACTAACCCCAGAATTTCTACATAATTTCCTTTTTCCTTTAATTCTTTTACAAATTCGATTCCAATGGAAACACAGCCGGAATAATTGTCCGAAAGAATCTGACTTGTAGCTGCGTCATCAGCATTGATTTCTCTGTCCATACAAAAAACCGGAATACCCGCTGTTTTCGCTTTTAAAACATTGGAAATGGAACCGTCAGAATCGGTTGGATTCAATAAAATAGCATCATAACCAGAGGAAATGAGGTTTTCAAAATTATCCGACTCGATAGCGGGATTATTTTGGGAGTCAAAAATTTTAGCTTCGTAGCCTAATTTTTTGGCATTTTTAGCCGCTGCTTCGGCAAGCATCACAAACCAGGGATTGTTCAAGGTAGAAACTACAACTGCAATTTTTGGTTTTTCGGTTTTGTCTTTTGAAGAACATCCAAACACTAAAATCAAAGTCAGGAGGAGCAGAGAAAGCTGTTTTAATTTCATAGCTAACTTTTTATGGGTTTTTCAATGGTTTTGGTTGGTTGATTTTTTGAAATTGCTATTAATTTTATTTTGGAATAAGGTTCAACGCAGTATTTTTCAATCCCTCAGCTGAGATTCCATAATGATTGAAAATTTCAATTTGGGATCCCGAAACGGTGTGATCGTCTGGTAATCCCACAATTTTAAACGGATTGCGATTTCCATTTTGGAACAATAATGAAGCCACAGCTTCGCCCAATCCGCCATAAATAGAATGCTCTTCCACAGTAATAATTGGTGTGCCATTAGCTGCTGAGGCTAATAAAAGTTCGTTGTCCAAAGGTTTAATGCTGTGAATACTCAATATTTTACAAGAAATATTATGTTCTTTTTCTAATAACTTAGCGGCTTCCACACAAGGTAAAACGGCTTCACCGGTAGCAATGAAAGTCAAATCATTTCCTTCCTGAATTACACGACCTTTTCCGATTTTAAAATCTGTCGAATTCGGATTCAGGTTGGTAGGCATTGTTTTTTTACCAAAACGCAGGTAAACCGGGCTTTGCAATTCGGCTGCTTGTTTGATGGCTTCGGCAGTTTCAAAGTTATCTGCGGGAGCTACAATACTAATGTTGTTGATAGCTCTCAACACCGCATAATCATGCAAACTGTGGTGTGTAGTTCCTAATGCACCATAACTTACGCCGGCACTAATTCCAATCAATTTTACAGGATTGTCAGAATAGGCTACGTCATTTTTAATTTGTTCCAAAGCTCTTGCCGTAAGAAAACAGGCTGGGGAAACCGCAAAGGCTTTTTTGCCCATACTCGCTAATCCGGTAGCAACTCCTACCAGGTTTTGCTCAGCGATACCTACTTCTACAATTTGTTCCGGATATTTTTGTCCAAAAGGGACCAGTTTCCCTGAGCCACGAGAATCGCTGGTAACCACCATAATATCTTTATCGGTACCTGCCAAATTTTGAAGTACTTCAGAAAACACTTCAAGGTTAGCGGCGTCAATTGTTTTTATATCTTCCATTATTTTAAGCTGTTTTCAAATTCTTCTAATTCTTTATCTAATTCGGTAATGGCTTGGTTGTACTGCTCCTCCGAAGGAACGCCATGATGCCATTTTAAGACATTTTCCATATAACTGATTCCTTTTCCTTTGGTGGTATGAGCAATGATAAAAGTTGGTTTTCCTTTTTCCAGAGGCAGTCCGTTTAGCGTTTGCGACAGTTTTTCAATATTATGACCATCAACATGTTTTACTGCCCATCCAAAAGCTTCTAATTTTTTATCAATAGGTTCTAATCCCATCACATCTTCATTAGCAGCGGTAATTTGGAGTTTGTTGTAATCCAAAATAGCACATAGATTATCTAGCTTATAATGAGCTGCAAACATCATCGCTTCCCAGTTAGAACCTTCCGCCATTTCGCCATCACCTAAAATGGTAAAAACTTTCACTGGAGAATTATCTTTTTTGGCAGCTAATGCTGTTCCTGCGCAAATAGGCAAACCATGTCCTAAACCACCGGTATTTTGTTCAATTCCCGGAATGGATTTGGTAGGATGTCCAATATAAGGAGAGTTGTATTTGCAAAGTGTCAATAAATCTTCTTCAGGGAAAAAGCCTTTGTCAGCCAAAACCACGTATAAGGCTTCCACACTATGTCCCTTACTTTGGATGAAACGGTCTCTGTCATTGGAATGGAAATTCTCAGGGGAAACATTCATGACATCATTATAAAGCACGTTTAAAATATCCAAAATAGACAAACTTCCTCCTGTATGCCCAGCCTTAGCATTATAGATGTATTTGAGTACTTTTTTTCGGTACTCAATGGATTTTCTTTGTATTTCTTCTACAAGCATTTTGTGTTTTTTTAGTGTTTGTAAACTTCCCAACCCATGTAATTTCCAAGGGCTTCTTCAAGAATAGCAGCTGTTTTAGAAGCATTCATGACTACGTGATGCTCGAAACCGTTTTTACAAACGTATTGCATCAATCCTTGTAAGTCTGGGATTTGGGCTACGGCTCTGTTTCCAAAAGTGTTTAATTCGTCGTTAGTCAATTCACCTTCGCCAATGTACACTTTGATGATTCCTTTTGGATCATCGGTACTGATTCTACCATAAGTTAATGGCATGGCAGGAGTTCTTCCGTCCAAAGCTCCATAAGTATTTTCTACTCCTACAGAAGTTCCTAAAATAGGTGCATTACTTAATTGAATGTCCGGTAAGAAGGATTTGGCCCAGTTTCCGCAGTGGAATAACACACATTTTTCAGGATCGTCGGCATAGTTGTTATTCCAGTCCACCAAAGCACTTGGAGAACCTGAAGCCAATTGCATCGCATACATACTCAATGTACCTGTAACGTCCACTTCGCAGGCACTTGGAAGCATGTTTTCACTCATAATACTCATGCTGGTACACACGTTACAACCGTAATTTTGCTGTAAAGAAGTCCAGCATTGTATAGCAGTAGCGTCTAATGCGTATTCTTCCATATATTCTTTTAAAACCACATCCAGTTTTGCGATTTGAATCATTGCTTCATTAGGTGTTTTGCCTTGAGCTACATAGGAATTGATAGATTCTAAATGTGCTTTAACTTTGGCATCATCAGCAGTTAATTTATTGGCTTTTCCTAAAATTTCAGATAAGTCGAAAGTGGTGACGCTAATGCCGTTTCTTTGTAATATTTTTTCAGAATAACGAACGGTATTGAATGCACCCGGTCTTGCTCCGATAGCGCCAATACGTACATTACGCATTCCTTTTACTACACGACAAACAGCAGTAAAATCCAATAAATCCTTTTGGAAAATAGGGTCAGACGGACTCATTACGTGTTTGCTTGTCAATGAGTATTTAATTCCGTATTGGTATAAATTGTTGCAAACCGAAATTTTTCCGCACCAAGAATCACGACGGTTTACCACATTCATTTTAGTTAACTCATCCGGATAAGCCTGAATTAAAACAGGAACATTTAAGTTGGCTAATTTTAAGGTGTCGGCAACACCTTTTTCATCACCAAAATTAGGTAGTAATACCAGTACTCCCATGATCTCATCCTGGTGTTTTTTGAATAAATCCGCACATTTTTGTGCTTCTTTATAGGTTTCCACACCGCCTAGTTTAGTGTCAGTGCTTTCTAATAAAATAGGCTTGATGTTTAATTTAGAAAAAACTTCAATGATTTCAAATCTTGCTTTTTCTACTAAACTGTCCGGGAAAAAATCTCTGTTTCCAATTATTACTCCTAAAGTTGATGTTGCCATTTTCTTTGCTTTTTTTATGTTTTTTTTGTGTTTTGTCTATTATGCTACGATAACTTCTATTTCGTTATCCTTAAATACTTCTCTGTGTTTTTCTTCAATTCCGTTATCGGTAATGATATAATCAATTAAGGATAAGGCGCCTAAACTCGCTAAAGCACTTTTGCCAATTTTGGTGCTGTCAGCTACCAAATAGGTGATTTCAGCAGCATCAATCATAGCTTTTTTTACGACTAGGTCGCTAATGCTAGGATAGGTAAGTCCTGATTTTAAGGAGATTCCGGCTGTTGCCAAAAATAATTTTTGCACATTGAGTCCTTTGAAAAAATCAGCGGCTTTTTGTCCGGTAAGTGATAATGTTGGTGGTTTGAATTCGCCTCCGGTCATAATTACCTCAATATCAGGATCGGTTCCTAATAGTAAAGCAATGTTTAACGCATTGGTAATTACGGTCAATCGTTTAAAACCTTTTAATTTTTTGGCAATTTCAGTGGTTGTCGAACCGGAATCCAAAATGATTGTGTCACCATCCTCGATGAATTCCAGGCATTTTTGAGCTATTGCTGATTTTTCATCTAAATTTTCCTGACGTTGAAGCGAAAAGCTTCTCACTTGATCTTCAACATTTTTAATACTTGCTCCGCCATGTTCTTTTAAAATTAGCCCCTCACTTTCTAATTTTTCCAAATCCTGACGGATGGTTACTTCGGTAACTTTAAACAGACGGGCCAAATCGATTACTTTGGCAAAACCGTCTTCTTTTAATAAATCGAGAATTTTCTCTCTTCGTTGATTGGGTAACATAAATTGTGTTTTCTTTTTGTGTTAGTGTGAAAACAAATATAAAAGAAAATAAACGAAAGAAAAAGAAAATAAAAGTTAATTTTTGATAGAACGAATTGAAATTTAAGAAGCTATTTTATTATTCGAAAAAAATAAGGAGTTTTGTTGCGGTTTTTATTGTATTCAGGATTACAAAACTCTCAGGTTTGTATAATAGTATTCCTCGCAAACTTGTCATGTTGACGAAGGAAGCATCTCATGAAGGAAATTCAAATTTTTCTTATTGTTAAGGGGGCGCATTGCTTCGTTAGTTCGCAATCGCTATATGCAAATTCCCACTAACGTTTGGGTGTATATCGTGCAATCGGGTTTTCATAGCCTTAGTTTAGTGAGATTGCTTCGTTCCTCGCAATGACCCACTCGGCGCAAAGTCATTGCGAGGAACGAAGCAATCTTATCCAGTAATTTCAATTTTTTTATGAAGATGTAAGGATTTACGTTTAGTAAACCGCATTGCAAACGCTATGATTGTTTTTTTATGTGTGTAGGCACTCGTTGCAAACGATTGTAAGATGGAGAAATTACTATTAAAACTATTGTTCGCATTTTCTTCTTTTTCCAATAGATAAGTATAATAAAGAACCTATACATGGAACAAAAAGAACTACTAAAACCCATATAAGTTTGTCATTATGGGGAAACTTATTTTTTAAAATATCGATTAAACAATAAATCCAAAGTACGAGAGATAAAAGGATCAATATTTGCCAAACTAGTAGCCCAATTTCGAAGTCATTAATTAGCTTATTCATATTTTTATTTTTTCTGTATACTTATTAAAATTTTTAGTCAATTTTCACTAGCACTCCTTGTAAACGAGTGCCAAGTGGGAGTAACAATCAATCCTAATCAGGATTTTGTTACTTTAATATAGCACATATCCTAACAAAAATAGAAATACTATTTTTATTACAAAAGATAAAGAAGAAGTAATTTGTAATGGAGAGTTAAAAAAAAGAATTAACTCATCTTTTTCAGCTTAGGAATGTCTTTCAGGATGATTTTTTTTCCTTTTAATTCGATCAAGCCTATTTTGTTGAATTCAGATAGTAAACGGATGCAACTTTCGGTGGCGGTACCAATCATGCTGGCGAGTTCGTCGCGGGTCAATTGGATTTTCAAAGTGTTGTCTTCATTTTTTCCAAAAGTATCCTGAAGATATAACAGGGTTTCGGCCAGACGTTCTTTTACGGTTTTTTGTGCCATATTCACCATTTGGCTGTCGGCTTCTTTCAAATCGCCACAAATGGTACGCATCACATTCATTGAAAATTGGTTGTTTTTGTCAAAAAAGCCCATGATTTCGCTTTTTGGAACAAAACATATTTGCATATCTTCCAGCGCTACGGCACTCAGGTTAACCGGTTCGTCGCTTATCATGGAACGTTGACCTAAAAGTTCCCCTTTGGTCACCAGTTTTACGATATGATCTTTCCCATTCGGACTCAATTTGGTTAGTTTGCAAACGCCGTCTTTAACGCAAAAAATGCCATTGACATTTTCGCCTTCTTCAAAAATGACTTCTCCTTTTTTGACCAAACGCGAAGTCTTGCACTCGGCAAGTTTTACTAATTCTTCTTTGTTTAGTGCTTTAAGGGAGCTGAATTCTCTAACGATACATTGTTCGCATTTACTCATTTCGAATGGTTTTTTGATACTGTAAAATTAATCATTTATATGATATATATCATATTTTACTTAAGATTCATTCAAGAGCTTTGTATCAGGTAAAATGAGCAAAGTTATGGATACACAAAACTGTTTCCATTGTGGTTTAGATATTGAAAAAGAAGCAGAGATTCTATTTGACACAAAAACATTTTGTTGCGCTGGTTGTAAAACCGTGTACGAAATTTTTAGTCTGAATGATTTAACTTCTTATTACGATTTTGAAAAATCACCTGGAGCCACTCCGCAGGAGATTAAGGGAAAATATGATTTTTTAGAAAATGAAAACATCGTTTCGAAATTATTGGAATTTCAAGAGGATTCGACCGCCATTGTTTCACTTAGCATTCCTCATATACATTGTAGCTCTTGTATTTGGATTCTGGAAAATTTACAACGCCTTCAAAAAGGAATAAACAGTTCTCAGGTTAATTTCCCCGAGAAAAAAGTGCGTATTGTTTATAATTCTAATGAAGTTTCGCTGAGCGAAATTGTTCGTCTCTTGTGTTCTATTGGGTACGAACCGTACATCAGTCTGGAAGATTACGCGACTACAAAGGCAAAAGCCGATCGAAGTTTGATATACAAATTGTCAGTTGCTTTCTTTTGTTTTGGAAACATTATGCTGCTGTCTTTTCCGGAATATTTTGAGGTAAAAGAATATTGGCTGGACAATTACAGACCTTTTTTCAGATGGTTGATTTTCGCCCTTTCATTGCCATCTTTTCTGTATTCAGCAAGCGGTTATTATGTTTCGGCTTACAAAAGTATCAAATCCGGAATGCTGAATATCGATATTCCGATTGCTTTAGGAATCGTTGTCTTTTTTATCCGAAGCACTGTTGATATTGTGATGGATTACGGTTCAGGATTTTTTGATAGTTTGACAGGCTTGGTTTTCTTTATGCTTTTAGGGAAAATGTTCCAAATCAAAACCTATAGTTTCCTGAGTTTTGAACGAGATTTTAAATCCTATTTCCCGGTTGCTGTAACCCGAATCAATACGGATGCTACCGAAGAAAGTGTGCCGGTTTATGATATTCAAAAAGGCGACCGATTATTGATTAGAAATCAGGAATTAATTCCGGTGGATGGTATTTTGATTAGTGATCACACTGCTATCGATTATAGTTTTGTTACCGGAGAAGCCATTCCGATTACTAAGAAATCAGGCGATAAGGTTTTTGCCGGAGGAAAACAGCTGGGAAAAGTAATCGAAATGGAAGTGTTGTTTTCGGTTTCTCAAAGTTATCTGACCCAATTATGGAGTAATGATGTGTTCCAGAAAAATGTGGAGCAAAAACACAAAACCATCACCGATAGCATTTCGCGTTATTTCACGCCTATATTGTTGTTAATTGCTTTTGTGGGCTTTGGATATTGGATTTTTAAAGATGTGAATACTGCTTTCAATGTATTTACAGCGGTATTGATTGTGGCCTGTCCTTGTGCATTGGCATTGACGGCTCCTTTCACACTTGGAAATGTATTGCGAATTGTAGGGAAACAAAAATTTTATCTAAAAAATGCCCTAGTAATAGAGCAGTTAGCCAAAGTAGATACGATTGTTTTCGATAAAACAGGAACGATAACGACCAATAAAAAGTCGAATATTAGTTATGAAGGAGAACCAATTTCAGAGGAAAATTTGACACAAATTAAAGCCGTACTTCGAGGTTCTAACCATCCGTTGAGCCGAATGTTATATGACTTTTTGCCTGAGATAGGAAAAATTTCGATAAGTGAATTTGAAGAAATTACCGGAAAAGGTATTCAGGCTAAAGTTGAAGGCAGTTTTGTAAAAATAGGTTCGGCAGCATTTGCAGGAAAATTAGAAGAAAATAATGGTTTGCAAACTTCAGTTCATATTCAAATTGATGATAAATACTATGGTAAATATGTTTTTAAAAACCAATACAGAGAAGGCTTAGAGCAGTTGTTTAGTGGTTTGAAGAAAAACTATGAAGTGAAGGTTTTATCAGGTGATAATGCCGGCGAGAAAGAAGCTTTAGAGGAACTTTTACCTCAAGGAACCGAATTGGTTTTCAATCAAAAGCCGGAACAAAAACTGGAATTTATCAAACAATTACAGGCATCAGGCAAAAATGTGATGATGGTAGGCGACGGACTGAACGATGCCGGAGCTTTGGCACAGAGTAATGTAGGAATCTCAATTTCTGAAAATGTGAATGTTTTTTCACCGGCCTGTGATGCGATTTTAGACGCTACACAGTTTGAAAAGCTGAACTATTTTTTAAAATTTTCTAAAAAAGCCATGTTAGTGATTAAAATGAGTTTTGGCTTGTCATTACTCTATAATGTGGTGGGATTAACTTTTGCCGTAACAGGCAAATTAGAACCTCTGGTAGCAGCGATTATCATGCCTTTGAGTACAATTACTATTGTGAGTTTTGTGACTTTAATGAGTAATTATTATGCGAGGAAGTTAGAAGTTAGAAGTTAGAGGTTAGAAGTTAGGGGTTAGAAGTTAGAACGCAGAACGCAGAAAACAGTAGTTTTTTCAATCATTTAAGGAAATTACATGACTTCCTCTTCTTTGGAGGGGTGTCCGGAGGGCGGGGTGGTTCTTTTGTGAAAACCAAATTATCAAATAATAAAATATTTTCTCATTAATAAAATCCAAAGCATGATAAATATCATAGAATCTCCGGAAGCGGGATTCTACTTTTGGGGTATAAAATTTTAAGGTATGAGTGTCATTTATTTATTAATCACCATTAGCATATTCGTCGCTATCGCCTTTTTGATTGCTTTTTTTATGGCAGTGAAAAACGGGCAATTTGACGACGATTATACACCATCGGTCAGGATGTTATTTGACGATGAAACGAATTTAAAAGCCAAAAAAGGAATACAAACAACAGAAGAAAAACAAATTTAATTATGGAAATGCAACAGTTTTATTACGACAACAAAATTGTTAAAAAGTTCATTTACGCTACCATAGTATTTGGCGTAGTGGGAATGGCAGTCGGACTTTTATTAGCAATCTTATTTTTATTCCCTAACCTGACTGATGGAGTTTCCTGGTTGAGTTTTGGTCGTTTAAGACCATTACATACCAATGCGGTTATTTTTGCTTTTGTTGGGAATGCCATGTTTGCCGGAGTGTATTACTCTTTACAACGTTTATTAAAAGCCAGAATGTTCAGTGATCTTTTGAGTAACATTAACTTTTGGGGATGGCAATTAATCATTGTGGCTGCAGCGGTAACACTTCCTTTAGGTTACACAACTTCAAAGGAATATGCCGAGTTAGAATGGCCAATCGATATTGCGATTGCTTTAATCTGGGTAGTTTTCGGTATCAATATGATTGGAACTATTTTAAAAAGAAGAGAGCGTCATTTGTATGTAGCTATTTGGTTTTACCTTGCCACATTTGTAACGGTTGCGGTATTGCATATATTTAACAGTTTGGCTTTACCTGTTTCTGCAATGAAAAGTTACTCTGTGTATGCAGGGGTTCAGGATGCTTTAGTACAATGGTGGTACGGACATAATGCGGTGGCTTTTTTCCTTACAACACCTTTCTTAGGAATGATGTATTATTTTATTCCTAAAGCGGCTAACAGACCGGTTTATTCTTATCGATTATCTATTGTTCACTTTTGGTCTTTGATTTTCTTATACATCTGGGCAGGACCACACCACTTGTTGTATTCTGCTTTGCCTAACTGGGCTCAGAATTTAGGGGTTGTTTTCTCAGTAATGTTGATTGCTCCGTCTTGGGGAGGTATGATTAACGGATTGTTGACGCTTAGAGGGGCATGGGATAAAGTTCGTGAAGAACCAGTATTGAAATTCTTTGTTGTAGCGGTGACAGGTTATGGTATGGCTACTTTTGAAGGACCAATGTTGTCTTTGAAAAATGTAAATGCTATTGCCCACTTTACAGATTGGATTATTGCTCACGTACACGTAGGCGCTTTAGCTTGGAACGGATTCATGGCTTTTGGTATCATTTATTGGTTGATTCCTCGTATGACTAAAGGACCTTTGCACTCTCTTAAATTAGCAAATGTTCATTTCTGGTTAGGTACTTTAGGAATTATCCTTTATACTCTGCCATTATATGTGGCCGGATTTACTCAGGCTTCTATGTGGAAACAATTCAATCCTGACGGAACTTTGACTTACGGTAACTTCCTTGAAACAGTAACGCAAATTATTCCAATGTATTGGATGAGAGCGGTAGGAGGAACATTATATGTAGCGGGAATGTTCATATTAGTTTATAATATTTATCAAACCGTTAAAGCTAACAAAGTTGTAGAAGATGAATTAGCAGAAGCTCCGGCTTTACAAAAAATTAGTGCAGGAAGAATTAAAGGGGAAAAATTCCACCCTTGGTTAGAAAGAAAACCTATCCAATTGACCATTTTAGCAACTGTAGCGATTTTGATTGGAGGTATTATCCAAATTGTACCAACGATAATGGTGAAATCTAATATCCCAACGATTACAAGTGTGAAACCATATACACCATTAGAATTAGAAGGTCGTGATTTATACATCCGTGAAGGTTGTGTGAGCTGTCACTCTCAAATGGTTCGTCCATTCCGTAGTGAGGTAGAACGTTACGGACCTCAGTCTAAAGCCGGAGAATTTGTGTATGATCATCCATTCTTATGGGGTTCTAAACGTACCGGACCGGATTTATTAAGAGTAGGAGGTAAATACAACGATAACTGGCACTTTAACCACATGTGGTCTCCACAAAGTACATCAGCAGGTTCTATTATGCCAGGTTACAAATGGTTATTTGACAACAAAGCATTGGATGTTTCTGATATTGAAGCAAAAATGGAAACCATGAGAACTTTAGGTGTTCCTTACACAGATGATGATATTGCTAATGCCCAAAAAACAATTAGTGAGCAATCTGAAAAAATTGAAAGCAGTTTGCACAGTGATCCTGACTTTGTAAAAAGTTACGAAGAAAGTAAAAAGAAAGCAGCAGCCAGAGGAGAGCAATTTGTTCCAATGAAAAACAGAGAAATTGTTGCTCTTATTGCTTACATCCAAAGATTAGGGACTGATATTAAAGTGAAAACGAATTAAGTAACTAAGTAGCAAAGTGGCTAAGCAGCAAAGTTACATTGACTTTGATACTAAGCTACTTTGATACTCAAAAACTCAAAAAAAATGTTTGAACAAATAAAACACAATATGGAAACTATAGCAGGAGTGGAAATTTATCCAATACTGTCGTTGTTGATTTTCTTTTCCTTTTTTGTGGGATTAGCACTTTGGGTTTTCTCCTATAAAAAAGAGAAAATCAATGAGATGAGCGAAATTCCATTGAGAGACAGTTTATAGTATAATTTCAAAATTTGTAAAATGAAAAAATTAATTCCAGCATATGTAAGAGTCCCAGTATTTTTCTTCATCATCTTTGGTGCAATAGAATACTTTATAGACTCAGGCGATAGAGCAGCTTTTATCAAATACCCTATGGTAGATGTGGCCTTAGTGGTTGTTTTAGTACTGTTGATTGCCATAGAAATGGTTGTTAGCGCAGCCGATAATATTGTCTATCAATTATTACCTGAGGAAGAAAAAGCCCGATTAGCAGCCGAGGAGCAAAAACCGTTAAAAGAATCTGCCTGGTTTAAAAACCTGATGAAAAAATTAACGAAGACTGTTCCTATTGAAGAAGAAGGAAGCCTGTTGTTAAATCATGATTATGATGGCATCAAAGAGTTAGACAATAATCTACCACCATGGTGGGTGTATTCTTTCTATGCATGTATCATTTTTGCAGCTATTTATTTAGTGCGTTTTGAAATGCTAGGGGCTGATAATCAGGAAATGGAGTTGAAAAAAGAGTTGGCTCAGGCTAAAATCGAGGTAGAAGAATATATGAAAAATGCGCCTGATTTGATGGATGAAAAAACCGTAACCCAACTTACAGAAGCAGGAGATTTAGCTATAGGGAAAGAAATATTTACCAATAATTGTGCAGCTTGTCACAGAGCCGATGCCGGAGGGCAAATTGGACCAAACTTGACAGATGATCATTGGATTTTGGGTGGCGGAATTAAAAATATTTTCCACACTATTACTAACGGTGGGCGCGACGGAAAAGGGATGATTTCCTGGAAAGGAACATTAAAACCTAAAGAAATTCAAAAAGTAGCCAGTTATATAATGTCTTTAAAAGGAAGCAATCCTAAAGATCCAAAAGCACCGGATGGTGAAATTTGGAAAGAAGAAGCGGCAGCTGCTGTTACAGTTACAGCGGCAAAATAATAAAACAATTGATTTAAACATTGTTTTTATATAAACCATTAAGAAATTAAGATTAGTTATAAATGCTTAATGAAACACAATTTCTTAATGGTGAAAAAATCTAATGTTTTGTATATAAAAACCAAACAAAATGTCAAATTTAGCCGACGAAACTTTTAGTCACGAAAGCTTTCGGGACAGTATTGGAACCATTGACAACGAAGGAAAAAGGAAATTTATTTATCCTAAAAAACCTTCCGGTAAATTTTATAACTACCGAAAAACAGTTAGTTATGTATTGTTGTTAATTCTGGTTGCCAATCCGTTTATAAAAGTGAATGGGAATCAGTTTATGATGTTCAATATTTTGGAACGTCGATTTAATATTTTCGGATTTCCATTTTGGCCACAGGATTTCTATCTCTTTGTACTCTTTATGATTATCGGAGTAGTGTTTGTGACTTTGTTTACGGTTATTTTCGGGCGTATATTTTGTGGTTGGATTTGTCCGCAAACTATTTTCCTGGAAATGGTTTTCAGACGTATCGAATTTTGGATAGAAGGCGACAGAGGCGCTCAAATGCGATTGGCAAAACAGGAATGGAATGCCGAAAAAATTAGAAAAAAAGGTCTTAAATGGTTACTGTTCCTGTTGATCTCTTTTGCTATTGCCAATGTTTTTCTGGCTTATTTGATTGGTAGTGATGCATTGATTGCTATGGTTGAAGATAATCCGTTGAATCATTTGAAAACACTCATTTCTCTAGGCATTTTTACCGGAATCTTCTATTTTGTCTTTGTTTGGTTTAGAGAGCAGGTATGTATCATTGCCTGTCCTTACGGAAGATTGCAAGGGGTTTTATTAGACAATAAATCGATAAATGTAGCCTACGATTTTGTACGTGGGGAAAAAGAAACCGGACGAGCTAAATTCAATAAAAAAGAAGACCGTGCCTTAACCGGTAAAGGAGATTGCATTGATTGTCGCCAGTGTGTGAATGTTTGTCCTACCGGAATTGATATTCGAAACGGAACGCAATTAGAATGTGTGAATTGCACCGCCTGTATTGATGAATGTGATAGCATTATGGAAAGTGTAGGTTTGCCAAAAGGCTTGATTCGCTATGCTTCTGAGGATGAAATTGAGAAAAAAACCTCATTTAAATTCACTACCAGAATGAAAGGCTACACTGCAGTGCTGGGTATTTTGGTAGCAATGTTAATAGGTCTTTTGTTTTTAAGAACAGATGTTGAAGCACTCATATTACGATTACCGGGACAGTTGTATCAACACAAAGGCGAAAATATCAGTAATGTGTTTACCTACAAAATCATTAACAAAACCAATGATGATTTCAATGCGCTTCATTTTAAGTTGAAAAATATCAAAGGTGAATTGAAATTAGTTGGAAAACAAATAATTAAAGTGCCTAAACAGGGCATGAGTAGTGGAACTTTATTTGTTGAAATCAATAAATATTTGCTGGAAAGCGATAAAACCAAGTTAAAAATTGAAGTGTATAACGGCGATAAAAAGATAGAAACAACCAGTACTAGTTTTTTGAGCCCTAGAAGTTTTGACTAACAAATTAAATATTGTTTACTTCAAAAAAGCAAAGATGATGAAAAAAATTAATTGGGGAACAGGATTGGCAATAGCCATAGCATTATTTATAAGTTTTATTTTGTACTTCGTCATTAAAGTACAATCCAATTCTAAATACGATAACGAATTAGTGGTCGAAGAATATTACAAGCATGATGCTCGTTTTCAGGAAGAAATGGATCGAGTGCAAAATGCGCAGGATTTAGAACATAAACCTGTAATAACCAAGACAGCGGAAGGAATTACAATTGTATTTCCTCAAAATTTTAAAGCCAACCAAATTAAAGGAATAGTGTCCTTATACAGACCGTCTAACAAAAAATTAGATTTCGATACTCCGATTTCGTTGTCTAATCCAACTTTGCTCATACCTAAATCAAAATTGGTAGGCGGTCAGTGGGACATTAATATGGAATGGCAATACGAAGGAAAAAAATACCTGACCAAAGAACCGATTTATATACAGTAAAAAAGTTATGAGTTATGAGTTTTCAAAACCTCTAACTTCTAACTTCTAACCTCTAACTTCAAATAAAATGCTTTACACGGCTTTGATATTCGGATTACTAAGTAGCTTTCACTGCATAGGAATGTGCGGACCAATAGCTATGATGTTGCCTGTAGATCGAAGCAATCCGGCTAAAAAAGTAACACAAATTTTGAGTTATCACTTAGGCCGAATTTCGGCTTATGCTACTATAGGGTTTGTTTTTGGCATGTTGGGCAAAGGTTTTTTCATGGCCGGAATGCAACAAAAAATGTCTGTTATACTTGGCGTTTTAATGATTCTGGCTATCTTAATTCCCGAAAAAACTTTTGCTCAATATAATTTTTCGAAACCTTTATTCAGATTGATTTCACAAGTAAAACAAGCTTTAGGAAATCAGTTTAAGAAGAAAACGTATCGATCGCTTTTTACGATTGGTTTACTAAACGGCTTTTTACCATGCGGAATGGTGTATGTGGCTTTATTTGGCGCTATTGCGATGCAGAGTATCAGTTTCGGTATGTTGTATATGGTTTTGTTTGGTTTAGGAACCGTGCCGCTGATGAGTGCTGTGGTTTATCTCCATTCTTTTATCAGTTTACCTATGCGTAACCGCATTCAAAAAGTAATTCCTGTTGTAGTGGTTTTGATAGGAGTACTATTTATTTTACGAGGATTAGGCCTAGGAATACCTTATGTTTCACCGGCCACGATGAGCTTGTTTGTACAGGCTAATCCTAATTGTCATTGAGTGATTTTTTTAGTTTTAAATAGATTGAAAAAGCGGTTTTCTTTTAGGAAGCCGTTTTTTTTTTGAACTAGCTTATTGTTTTACAAATCCCGAAGGCAGCGCCAATAATTGGTATTGTATGGTTTTTGCCAAACGATAATCGCCTACCGCATTAGGGTGCAACATATCTGTGTCTTTTTTACTAAAATATTGCGCATGCGATTCCGCCATAGGGAATAATCCACTTGTAGAATACAAATCGATAACCGGAACAGTCCAAATAGCCGCTGCCTTTTTTAGAATTTCTACATAACTTTCTACATACAATCCCTGTTCGTTGCAATAGTTCTCATCCGGTTGCACGTTTTTGTCGTTAAACTTAGCATAACCTCTGTGGATAGGCGTCATGATAATAATTTGTTGTTTGGGATACTTGTTTTTTAAGAAAGACATGGCTTTGTTAATCCTTCCGCAAAAGGTGGTATCGTTAATGATAGGAGTGCGGTATTTACGGCTCACTTCTTTTCCGTTAAAATTGGTTTGCTTGGTGGTTTCGCTAAAAAACTCCCCTATAGGAGTATTATGCATATAATCATTGGTTCCGGCAAAGATGATAATAGCATCAATATCGCTTCCTTTTTCGGACTGTAGTTTTTCAGCTTGTTTGTAAATGTGGTTCCATTGATTACCACTGATACCATATACAAAAGGTTCGATTCCTAATAATTCCGTTAAATATTCCCAATACACATAAGTCGTTCCTACACGACGTTTGTCGGTCATGGAATCGCCTAAAAAGGCCACTTTTTTGCCTTGCCACTGAGAGTTCAATGTTTTTTCTTCTGTGGACAATGCTACTTTTGGAGCAGGCTGTTGGGCAAATCCATTAAAACAAATTGATAAAAATAGGAGGTAACTGTAGGGAATGAATTGTTTCATTTTTGATTATGCTTTGTCGAGAATATAATTAAGTTCGGTTACACCGCAGTCAAAGGCTTTGGTGTTGACCAATTTGAGTTTGGTTTTTTCTTTGATATTGGCAAATAGGGGAATACCTTGTCCAAGTAATATGGGATTAACAAACAACCAATAACCGTCAATAAGGTTTTCCTGTAGCAAGGCATGGGTAGCGGTAGGGCTGCCAAAAAGCAATATTTCACTTCCCGACTGATTTTTTATGTTGTTGATGTTTTCTGCAATGTTGTCACTTATGATAGTGCTGTTATTTAGTTGCGCTTCATTCAATGTTTTGGATAAAACAATTTTGTGCGCTTTGCTGTACCATTGTGAATGCTCGATGTCGTGCTTGCTGGCATTGGGTTTGTCAGCTGCTGTAGGCCAGTAATTTTCCATCATGTCATAGGTAATACGGCCATACATAGCAGTATCAGTCTGGCTGATGCGTTGACCCACATGATCAAAAATTGTTTCGTTAATCGTAATCCAGTCCATTTCGCCCTGAGGTCCTGCCACAAAACCATCCAGTGAAACGTGCATAAAGGAAATAATTTTTCTCATCGCTTACTTTTTATTAAACACCTCAATTTTTTATAAAGATAGAAATTTAGATTTGTTTTCGATTCGGCCTATGTGAGGTAAAATACCAGATTGTTTTGTTGTTGCAGTTTTTTTGCTGAAATTGAGGTTGCTGAAGATACTTTTTATTCGTTTTGTAATATCTCTTTTATTTTATCAAAGTTTTATCTCCAGTATTTTGGATATTTTCTATAAGGGTTTATGTTGTTAAAAAGCAAAGCAACAATAGCTATAATTGCAGAACCTGATAGAACAGGATTCAATAAAAAGTCCCAATGGCAAGCCCCTAAAATAACTACTATAGGATCTGCTCCTGCGGGTGGGTGTGTGGTTTTAGTTAGTAGCATTATACTAATGGCTAATCCAACTCCTAATGAGAGTGTGTACCATTCGTTTCCAAAGAGCCAAAAACAGCAGAGGCCAATAAATGTTGAAATTAAGTGTCCGCCAACAATGTTTCGGGGTTGCGCTAAAGGACTATCAGGAACACCAAATGCCAGTACGTAACTTGCACCAAAAGGCGCCATAATAAGCGGTATTTGGAGGTTTTTTGTCAAAAAAGATAATATTGCAATGGTTATAAAACCTCCAATTCCTGAATAAACCGAAAATTTAAAAGTCACTGGTTTGGGGCTTTTTTCTACAGTTTTAAATTTGATAATGTATTTTTTCATTTTACTATTATTGTTTTTAGATATTATTTTAATTGTCTGTTTTTGATTTATTTAAATTATAATAGATAAAAAAAGAACCTCTTCTAAATTATTTAAAAGAGGTTTCGAGTATTAGTTTACGATAAAAGCTAGGGGATTCATTTCTAAATGGCATCATCGATTGGAATATGTTTTTATAAATATCTCTCAGACTCATTTATTTCAAGATCATTGATACTTGCATATCTTTTTTTCATCAACCCATTTTCGTCAAATTCCCAGTTTTCATTACCATAGGCTCTAAACCAATTTCCATCTTTTGTTTGGTACTCATATTCAAATCTTACTGCGATTCTATTATCTGTATGTGACCAATACTCTTTTTTGAGTTTGTAATTCAATTCTCTTTTCCATTTGTCGCTAAGGAATTTTACGATTTCTTCTCGTCCATTAACGAAAGTACTTCGATTTCTCCATTCGCTGTCAATGGTATAGGCTAATGAAACTTTCTCTGGATTCTGAGAGTTCCAGGCGTCTTCAGCCATTTGAATTTTCTGTTTTGCGGTTTCCAACGTAAAAGGAGGAAGGGGATGTTTCTGTTCCATTTTGTTATTCATTTAAATTAGACTTGTTGTTATTGCTTTTGATTGATGTACAATTTCGTTTGATTGAAACAATTGACTTTCTATGATAGCGCTTTCAAATAGCAGGTAAATATGTGTTGCCAATAATTCATCTTTTATCAGTTCACTAAAGAATACTCTTAAATCATTTTTGTGTGATTGGATTACGCTTAATATGCTTTCTTGTTCTTTTGATATTTCAGATAAAATATTAAGAAAACTGCAACCTCTGAAGTTTTCTCTCTCATTCATTTGTATGATAAAGTCAAATGCGCTTATAATTTTTTCTTTTTGATTTTTTGATTTTGATGTAAAATCAATAAGCTTACTAAACCAATAGTCATGTCTTCTATTCAAAAACTCAACACATAAATCATCCTTAGATTTAAAATGCTGGTAGAAGCTGGCCTTTGCAACATTTGCTTCACTTATAATTTGGTTAATACCAGTGCTGTTATAACCTTGTTGGTGAAATAAAACAGAGGCTTGTTCTAGTATTCTTTCTCTTGGTGCACTCATGAGTTCCTTATTTTTTATCAAAGGTATAAAAAAAACAAAAATACAGACAGGTCTGTCTATTTTTATTGAATTTATTTTTTGAAAAGTTTTCAAAATCAGCTTTACAACTCCTAAAAAGGGCTATTCGTAGGAGGGGAGAAGTAATCCTAAACAGCTGTATCTACATTTAGTTTTTAGGAAAAAGATTGTAAATCAAATCTATTTAGGAATTGTTTTTTATCATAGAGTGTACCAGATAGTGGATCAGCTAGTAAACCGCTTTGTAACCGCTAGGATTTCTCTATTTACGTAACTAGGTATTAGTTGCATTATGCCACACGAAAGGATTCGTGCGGCAGCGTGGGGATTAGTATTGTAGTTCAAATTCAATATGCTTGTGTTCTGATATAATTTCAAGAATAATGTCAAAAAGAGTTTGTCCGTTATTTTCAATTAATTGTTTAAGTCCGTTTTCAAAATGTTGAAGATTCACTTCGTCATCTTTCCAAAAAATGATTCTTTCTTCATACCATTTTTTTGTTGCATCAAGTCCTAAGTCTGTTTTGCTTTTTAAAATATTTTTCCAAATCAATTTAATTGGTTCTCCGTTTTCATAAACTCCAAACCCACCACGAAGCAAATCATTAAATGCGTCTAAATTATGTCCTGTTTGCCAATTGAGGTCTTTAGTCAATACTCGGTCAATTTCGTCATAGAAACTTTCTAAGTCAGCAAAATTGTTCCCGTTTATTATGATTTTCTGTTTGTTCATTGTCGTTTTTTTTCTCAGCCTGACCGCTAACGTTCCCTTGTTACAAGAGGTCTGGGGTTAAATTAAGCCTTATCTTCGGATTTGCCAAAACATTCCAAATACAAGACCATTTTTAAATTAAGTTAATTGCCCAAATCTATTGTAGCCCGTGTGTGTGCCCTGCATGAGCAGGACACACGCTGTAAGCTTAGATAAAAATTCGAAAATACAAATTTGGGATTAGAAAACAAATCTTACAGCGTGTTATTTTTCCAGAGGGATTAGTTGCGTTATGCCACACGAAAGGATTCGTGCGGCAGAGTGGGGCAGTAGTTTTTTTAATAGATGAACTTCACTTTCGGCATTTTCATCTCAATTTTTTTTATTTTGTTAGTGTCAATTCTGTTATCTATCAATGTAATCTCTTTTAAGTTTTTCATTTTAATAATTTCGTTTGGTAATTCTGTTATTTTATTTTGATACAGATTTAATTCTTCTAAACTATTTAGAAAACTAATATCACTTGGAAGAGTTTCAATATTATTAACACTTAAATGTATTCGTTTAAGATTTTTGCACTTTGACAAATTGTTAAACAGTTCTTTAGCATTAATTTTTTCTTGTCTTATAAACCCAAGTTCTTCTAAATTTTTTAGTTCAGAAAACTTAAGAGTTAAGTTTGGAATTTGATTGCAACCAAGATTAAGTCTTTTTAGTTTTTTCAATTGATTAATTTTTGACAAATTTGAAACAAAATCAAATTCATACATACTTGTCATATCTAATTCCTCAATTATATTATTTTCAAAAAAACTATTTGGAAATGTTTTAAAATCTGTCCAATAAATATCTAAAATTTTAAGTTTTTTTAGATCACAAACTTGTTTAGGAAATGTTTTAAAATCGTTCATTCCAATATTCAATATCTGTAAGTTTTTTAAATTTTCAAGACTTTCAAGATTATTTAAATTATTTTGTGAAACATTTAATTCTTGAAGGTTCGTTAGTTTAAAAACTATTTTTGGAATTTCTTTGAGATTACTTTCTGATAAGTCTAGACGATAAACTAAATCTAGATTATTTGGTAAATTATCTAAATTTTTATAGACTTTTTCATTTCTCAATTCAGTTAAAGACATTACATTTTTTTCTTGTTTTTTGTTACAAGAAATTAACGTAAATATTAGAAAAATTGCTGTTGTTATCTGGTTTTTCATAAAATTACTGCCAAATAGTATATAAGCGAAACAAACCTTCGTATATGCACCCAAAATTGGGTAGATTGACGAAGGTTTGTTTCGTTTTTGTTTCTAACAAATATATTATTTTCTTACAAATGAGAAAAGACTAATTTCAATTTCAAGCGTTTTGTTTTCGAAATTAAAGGATAAAGAACCGTATCAGGAAAAAAAATCCGACCTGCGGGGACAAATCGGATGGAGTAGTATCGTTTAGTAAGGTTCTCGGCTGTTCTCGACTGCGCTCGAACTGACAATGTTTTGTGATATGAAGGTTCTGGGCTGTTCTCGACTGCGCTCGAACTGACAATGTTTTGTGATATGAAGGTTCTGGGCTGTTCTCGACTGCGCTCGAACTGACAATGCTTTATGATATGAAGGTTCTGGGCTGTTCTCGACTGCGCTCGAACTGACAATGTTTTGTGATATGAAGGTTTTGGGCTGTTCTCGACTGCGCTCGAACTGACAATGTTTTGTGATATGAAGGTTCAGGCTGTTCTCGACTGCGCTCGAACTGACAAAAGGTTTATACCGTCATAGAAAACAAAGCGGTTTCAGGAGCTTTTCGTTTTAAATGCAGGTCGAAGGCCATGCAAATGTTTCTTACATAGGCTTTGCCTAAATCGGTCACCTGAATACCGTTTTCTTTGATAATGAGAATGCCGTCGTTGTCCATTTCGCTTAATTGTTCCAGTATTTCCGGAATTTCTTCAAAATAACTGTCTTTGGTATCCCAATAGGTTTCAAACTGACACATCAAATTCAGGATGTGTTTGCGGACGATGAGGTCTTCTGCGGTAAGCAAATGTCCTCTGAATACCGGTAGTTTGTCCCATTCTAACAATTGGTAATAATCGTCCAAATTCTTCTCGTTTTGCGCAAAACTGTACCAGCTGTCACTGATAGAGGAAACACCCAGCCCGATCATCAACTGGGTTTTAGATGAACTGTAACCCATGAAATTACGGTGTAATTCCCCGTTTTTGAATGATTGGTACAGGCTGTCTGTAGGCAGGGCAAAATGGTCCATACCTATTTCGATATAGCCGTTTTTTTGTAATAATTCTTTACCTACTTGATACAGGATTCTTTTTTCCTGATCTTTCGGGATGTCCTCGTCTTTAAAACCGCGTTGTCCGTTGCCTTTGATCCAGGGCACATGGGCATAGCTGTAAAAAGCTAATCGATCCGGTTGCAGGGATTTGGTTTTTTCGATAGTATCTACCACATTTTCGATGGTTTGGAACGGCAACCCAAATATAATATCGTGTCCAATAGAAGTATAACCTATTTCTTTGGCCCAAAAAGTAACCTTGGCAACATTGTGAAATGGTTGTTCACGGTGGATGGCTTTTTGTACTTTCTCCGCATAATCCTGTACCCCAAAACTCACTCGACGAAAACCTAAATCGTATAATTTTTGCAAATGGGCATAGGTGGTATTGTTAGGGTGTCCTTCAAAACTGAATTCGTGATCTTCAGCTTTAATTGCGTAGGCAAAAATACCGTTGATTAAATCTTCCAGATTTTTAGTCGAAAAAAATGTTGGTGTTCCGCCGCCCAAATGAATTTCTTTGATAATTGGTTTTTCATCAAGCAATTTGCAGTACAAACGCCATTCTTTTAAAACCGCCTGAATATAAGGTGATTCTACTTCGTGATTTTTGGTAATGCGTTTGTTGCATCCGCAAAAAGTACACATACTTTCGCAAAACGGAAGGTGAATATACAGGCTGATTCCTTCTTTAGTGTTGCTTTCTTTAAATGATTTTTTAAAGGAGTCAACCCAATCCTGATAGGTAAACTCGGCTTCATTCCAGTAGGGAACAGTAGGGTAGCTGGTGTATCTGGGACCAGGAACATTGTATTTTTGAATCAGCGTATTTTTCATAAATCAATTATTTACAAGTTCAAAAGTAATGGGAATGTCCGGTAGTAGAAATGATATTTGTCATACTTTGTGAATTATGAGTTGTGAGAAATGGTTATAAAAAAAGCGACTTTCATTTGAAAATCGCTTTTTGGTATTTTTAATATCTGATTTCTTGCTTCTAGCTTCTTCCTTCTTGCATCTGCAATCTAAAATCTGCGTTCTGCTATAACTATTCTTCCTGTCCCAGATTTCTAAGCTGTTTTAGTTTTTCTTTCCAGGTTTCTAAGCTTTCTTTGTGGATGGCGATGTTCTTGCGAACTTCTAACACTATGGAGTTTTCTTTTTTAGCATTTTTAGTATTGGAAAAAAACTGAATATTGTTTTCTAATTGGAAAATTTCGTTTTGAACTTCTTCAATCTTACGAATGATGAAAATCTTTTCGCTTTCCAGTTTTCTGTTATCATGGCTTTCAGAAAGGTTTTCCAGTTTGTTTGCAAAACGCATCATATCCGAATCTTTCTTGCTTAAACTTAGTTTTTCAAAAAGTGCGTCTAATATTTTATTGAATTTACCTTCAATGTGGCGTCGTGTAAATGGAACTTTTCCCAGGCTTTTCCAGTTTTCGATGTGTTGTTTAATGGCGTCTAGATCGGTTTTGTGATCACCAATCAACTGGAATTCTTTGATGCTTTCTAAATAGGCTTTCTTTTTTTCGAAAGCTTCCATTTCTTCGGCTAAATGCTCATTTTTTTGTTCTTTTAAACGATCAAAATAATGGTTGCAGGCTTCTTTAAATTCTGCCCAAACTTTATCTGAATATTTACGAGGAACGTGACCAATTTTTTTCCAGTCTTCCTGAATTTGTTTCATGATTGGTGTTGTCGCTGCGAAATCTTCACTGTCTTTCAATTCGTTTGCTTTGGCAACCAACGCATTTTTCTTATTCAGGTTTTCAGTTTGTTCTTTTTTAATGTCTTTGTAAAAGGAGTTTTTAAAAGCATTAAAATCTCTCACGGCATTTTTAAAAGCGGCCCAAGTTGCTTCATTCACATCTGCAGGAACTTTTCCGGTTGAGAAAAAGGCTTCTCTTAAAGCTTCTACTTTCTCAATTTGAGTCAGCCATTGCGAATGCGCATTTACTTTGATAGTCGCTAATTCTTCAATTTGAGCGATTATAGCTTTCTTTTTTTCAAGGTTTTCTAGTTCTGTTCCTCTCAGTTTTTCAAAAAGGACTTCACGTTTGTCGTGCAATTTTTTAGTTAAATCACTAAATTGATTCCAAATTTCATCACGAAATTCTTTAGAAACGGGACCTATTTCTTCTTTCCAGATGCGGTGTAAATCCTGCAATTCACGGAAAGCTTTGTTTACATCTACTTCCTGAAGCAGTTCTTCAACACGAGCAATGATTTTTTGTTTTTGCTCTAAATTATGTTTAAAGTCTAAGTCTCTGGCTTCGCGGTCTAGGTGTAAATAATCATAAAAATTTTCGATGTGAAAATGATAATTGTTCCAAACGTGGTTGTATTTGTCTTTTGGGATAGGGCCTGCATTTTTCCAACGCTCTCTTAATTCGTTAAAATGTTTCAGGGTATCCTTAATATTTTCGTTAGGATTAATGATTTCTTTTAATTCGTCTACAATGGCTAAACGTGTTTCCAGATTAGCTTTGAGGTTGTTTTGCAGACTTTTAAAATGAGTGTTTTTATTGTCTTTGTATAAATTGTATAATTGATCAAATTTGTTTTTCAAAGGGTAATGATATTGAAATTCCTCAGTAGTATCTGGGTTTTCGGCATAATATTCCTCTTTTTTTTCTTCGATAAAATGGTTGTATTTAGATAAAAAAGCTTTTTTGATTTCTTCAACATGCTCTCTAATTGACATTACTTTTTCATTAGAAACCAGTTTTTGCAATTCATCTACAATACTATCCATGGACAAAGTATCATAATCCAGCATTGGGATTTCATGACGTGCTTTGATTGTTTCGTCTTCGTGTTCTTCGGCATTGGAAGCTTCAATCTCGTTTAGCGCTTTTTGCTTGTCTAAAATTTCAGTGTCTTCCGCCGTTGTAGCTTGGGCTGGTTCATTAGCCATTTCGGTGTTAGCTTGAACATCAGTTGCTAAATTTCCATCTGTCTCCGTATTAGATTGTGACAGGTTATCATTCTTTTCTTCTAACATTTTATAAATGTTTAAGGTTTTGTAATTAGTTAATTTGATGTGAAAGATACTAAAGGTCTGTTGAAAAACAAAATAAAAGCTTTGTTAATTAGTTTAGGTAGTTATTAAAGTGAAGATTTTTTTAAGAAATTGTTGTTTTTATGTAGTCTAATTGAAGGAAATTTGAAAATTAATTAAAAGCATATAAGCCACATAAGTTTTTTTAAAACAACTAAGAAAAACGTATATGGTTTATTTGTTTAAGGTTTGATCACTAACAATAGTCCTGAAAGTCAGGTTGATTCTGGGTTTGGTCACTTTTTTAGTGGGAGGAAGGCGATGCAGCCAATGTGTTTGAGTTTCATCTTTCATAACTAAAAGACTTCCGCGATCCAAGATTAGTGAGACCGTTTCTTTGGTTGATTTGTGTTTGAAAGCAAACTTTCTTTCGGTACCAAAACTCAACGAAGCAATAGCTCCGTTTTTTTTCAAATCTTTTTCTCCATCGCTGTGCCAGGCCATGCCTTCGTTGCCATCATGATATAAGTTGAGCAGACAGGAATTATAGGTTTCTCCTGTTTTTTCTTCGACTAGAGCTTTTAATTGCTTTAATTCAGGAGTCCAGTCAAGGGCTTCTTTGGTAATTTTAGAATAACTGTATTTAAAATGGCTATCGCCATACCAGGCTACTTTTCGTTTGGTGGTGATGAGTTGGCCAAAAATAATAGCTTCGTCATTTTTCCATTCGATGGTTTCTAATAAACGATTGAAGTAAAATTCTGCGGAAGTATTATCCATAATTTGCCCATAATACAGCACGGTTCCATCTTTTGGCAAAAGATTGGTATTTGGGTCAAATTCGGGACTAAATAAATCCATTGGGTTTCTTTATTATTGCAATAAAGATATTAGTTTTGGCGGTAAATTTCGATTTGTTTTCTAGTTAATCGTTGTTTTAACCACTGCATGATTTTCTTTTTTTCCGAAACATCCAGTTCATTTTTACTTTTATAAATGAGTACAGGAACTATTTTTAAGCTATCGGTTTTTTCGTTGAAAATATGATTGGATATTGATATGTTTTCAATGGAAGGGAATAATATTTTCATTTCAGCCAGCAGTTCTTTGTTGTTGAAATGATTGGCTTCTATTTCTTTTTTTAGGTTTAAAATGGTAACATCTTTTTGGCTTATAGTCGATTTGTTAAACTTAATTTCGTTTAAAATATCGCTTTTTATGTCGGTTGTGTCTTGTTTAACTATCAATTGAGTATTGGTCAAATCATAATCTTTCAGACTTTTGTTTAAATCTTTGATTTCAGAATCACTAAAACGTTTTGAAAGGAAACCCAGTTCAATTATTTTTGGATTTTTATTGAATCTTGTTTTTTGGTAGACAATGGTAATCCCTTTTTCAGTAAATTCTTTTTCAGTAAAAACAGCTAATTGTTGTTCGAATTTTTTTTCTTCAAAGAGTAGATAAGCAAAGTAAATACTTGGAAGAATAAAAATGATTAGCAGTGTGCTGATGTAATATTTTACTTTTTTTTGGGTAGGCTCGTCCAATTGTTTCTTTGTAGGATAGGCCAGGTATTTAACGATTAAAAAGGTTGAAATGCAAATAAAAATGCAGTTAATTGCATATAAATACATGGCTCCTAAAAAGAATTTAAAACTAGCGGTGGCTAGTCCATAACCTGCAGTACATAAAGGAGGCATCAAAGCTGTAGCGATGGCAACTCCGGGAATAGGATTTCCTTTTTCCACTCGGGTGATAGCTACTGCACCTACAATTCCACCAAAAAAAGCGATAAGAATATCGTAGAAATTAGGAGAAGTTCGGGATAAAAGTTCCGGCTGCGCTTCTTTAAAAGGACTGATATAGAAATAAATTGCAGAGACAATTAAGCTCACTATCGTAGCAATAAATAGGTTTTTAAGTGACCTTTTAAGTAGTTCAAAATCATAGGTCCCTAAACCAAAACCGGCACCTACAATAGGGCCCATTAATGGTGAAATAAGCATTGCGCCAATAATTACAGCGGTCGAATTAACATTTAAACCAACTGATGCTACTACAATGGCACAGGCTAAAATCCATAGATTAGACCCTCGGAAAGAGATGTTAGCAGTTACGTTCTCTAAAACCTTGGCTTTATCCTCTTCACCTTTGTTGAGGTTGATATAAGCAAATAGTTTCCTAATTAGAGACGGCATGTTGTTTCTTGTTTTTTAAATTTTGTTTTAAGGCTAAAAAACCAATGCAGCCGGCAATTAAAGACGAAATCAGAATAATGAATTTAGCGTTGTTAATGATGTGTAGGTCATCAAATGCCAATAAAGTAACAAAAATAGACATCGTAAAACCAATTCCGCCAAGGAAACCAACACTGATGATTTTTTTCCAGTTCAGGTCATTAGGTAATTTACACAAGCCAATAGTAACGACAATAAAACTAAAGAGTGTGATACCAATTGGTTTTCCTAAAACCAAACCTAACATAATTCCCATACTGTAATGTAAATGTAGCGCATCAACAATATCATCTCCTAAAACAATAGCTGTATTGGCTAAAGCAAAAAGAGGAAGGATAAAAAAAGCAACGGGTTTATGTAAATAGTGTTGCAATCGATAAGATACTGAACGGCTGCTGCCATCACCAAAAGGAATTACAAATGCTAATAAAACACCAGTAATTGTTGCGTGAATTCCTGAGTTGAGCATGAAATACCACATAATTGCACCACCTATTAAATACGGAATTAGGTTTTTGATTTTCATTCGGTTTAGGATGAATAAAAACAATAAGATGCCCATAGCAATACCCAGGTTCATCCAGGAAAGTGATTTTGTATAAAAAATAGCAATTACTAAAATAGCTCCTAAATCATCAATAACAGCTAGGGCGGTTAAGAATACTTTTAACGATAATGGTACCCGATTTCCTAATAATGATAATACACCCAGGGCAAAAGCAATATCAGTAGCCATTGGAATTCCGGCACCGGAATGTGCTGCTGTACCTACATTTAGAGCCAAATAGATTCCGGCAGGAATTAACATTCCCCCAAGTGCTGCAAAAATGGGTAATAAGGCTTCTTTGATGTTTGCTAATTCTCCTATATAAATTTCTCTTTCTAATTCTAATCCAATTAAGAGGAAGAAAATAGTCATTAAACCGTCATTGATCCAGTATTCTAGACTTTCAGTACCTAATTTCATATGCCAGATATGAAGATATTCGGTCGCAAAGGAGGAATTAGCCAATAGTAAAGAAATGAGCGTGCAACCAATTAAAACTAATCCACTGGATTTTTCATTTTCAAAAAATTCTTTAAAAAGAGCAGTACTGTAAAGGCGTTTAATTGTTTTTCTCATTTGTATAGATTATTTCTCTTGAAGATAAAAAAGAGAGTAGTAGAACCACAAAAATAACGAAATACTATATTTATTAAAAGCTTTAGGTGTTAATTTGTTTGCAATTAGTATTTTTGAATTGGTTAAAAAATGTCAAAACCATTTTATGAAAATAGTAATATCACCCGCCAAATCATTAAATTTTGAGAAAGAATTGCCTACAGCTCAGTTCACTCAGTCTTCGTTTTTAAAGGAATCCCGTCAAGTTCATAAGGTTTTAAAACAGCAATCGCCAAAAGATTTGTCTGATTTAATGGCTATTTCAGATAAGCTGGCCGATTTGAACTGGCAACGCAATAAAGAATGGAAAACGCCTTTTTCTCCTGACAATGCCCGTCCAGCCGTTTATACCTTTGATGGTGATGTTTACACCGGACTGGATGCTTATACCATTCCATTAGAAAAATTAGACGTGCTTCAAGACAAACTTCGTATTTTATCAGGCTTGTACGGGATTTTGAAACCACTGGATTTGATGCAGGCCTACCGATTAGAAATGGGAACAAAATTGCCTATTGAGGACAAAAAAAATCTGTACGATTTTTGGAAAGCAACTTTGACCAATGCACTCAATAAAGAATTGAAAAAGGATGAATTGTTCATTAATTTAGCTAGTAATGAATATTTTTCGGCTATTGATACTAAGGCTTTGAAAGTGCCTGTGATTACTCCGGATTTTAAAGATTATAAAGATGGCAAATTGAAGATGATTAGTTTTTTTGCCAAAAAAGCCAGAGGAATGATGGTGCGTTATATTATTGATACGAATGCCGAAACCATTGATGATTTAAAAGGATTTAATTATGAAGGTTATCAGTTTGATGCTAATTTATCCAAAGGAAATCATTTGGTTTTTACCAGGTAAGTTTTTAGAAGCAAGAAAAAAGAATAAAAAAAGTCGAATTCACATGAATTCGACTTTTTTTATAATCTGCCTTCTGCCTTCTGCCTTCCAGTTTCCAACTTCTAACTTCAAATTAGTGCATCGCATCGGCAGCATTGATTTGGGTTTTTCCTTTTTTGATTAACAAAATAAAAGGAATACAGCATAAAAACAGTAAACCTAAATAAAGGAAAATATCCATATAAGCTAGTACAGTGCTTTGTTTCATTACTGAAAAATCTAGTACCTGATAGGCTTTATCCAGAGATTCATTTACAGAAAATCCTTTAGCCATAAATCCTTTTTGCATTTGAGCTACTCTTTGTTGTACTTCAAACGAACTTCCGTCTAAATTGCCTACCAAATTCACACGATGTGATTGCGTTAATCGGGTGATAAATGTGGTTATAATCGCAATACCAAAGGAACCTCCTAATTGTCGCATCATTCCGGTAAAAGCAGCCCCTTCACCAATATGTTTCCCTTTAAGTGTAGAAAGAGAAAGGGTGGTAATTGGTACAAATAAAAGTCCTAAACCAATTCCTCTTAAAATTAAAGGCCAATACATATGTTCGACACCGGTATCCGGAGTCATATTGTAATACATTGTTAGCGTAAAAATGAAAAAGATCAGAAAACCTACGGCTACCATATAACTTTGAGGAACTCCTTTTTGAATCATTCTTCCCACAAAAGGCATCATAATCGCCGTAGTAATAGATCCCGGAATTAATAACAAACCAGCATCTGTAGCTGTCCAGCCTAAAATGGACTGCGTATAGATAGGAATAATCAAGGTAGAACCGTACAATCCAAATCCCATAATGAAACTCATGATCGTACCAATTCGAAGATTTCCGTCTTTTAAAACTTTTAAATTAACAATAGGATATTTGTAAACTAATTGTCTCCAGATAAAAAGAATTAATCCAAAAAGTGAAACTACACTAAGCGTTATTATCAAATTGTCATTAAACCAATCGTCTTGCTGACCGTGTTCTAAAACAAACTGTAATGAACCAATAAAGGTTGCTAAGAGTATGATTCCATACCAATCCACCTGATTGGATTTTAATTTTTCACCATATTTTGGACTTCTTACAAAGCTCAATGTTAAAAGTGTTGCAATAATCCCTAATGGAATGTTGATGTAAAAAATATAAGGCCATGAAAAATTATCTACTAAATAACCTCCTAAAGGTGGTCCTAATGTAGGTCCTACAATTACACCCATTCCGTAGATAGCCTGTGCCATTCCTCGTTTGGCTACTGGATAACTTTCGGTGATAATCGTTTGAGCGGTTACTAATAAAGCTCCTCCACCTAAACCTTGTATGAATCGGAAAACTACTAATTCCCAAATATTCGATGCGTTTCCACACAAGAAAGAAGAAACCGTAAATATGATGATCGATACAGCAAAATAATTACGTCTTCCAAATTGTTGCGAAAGCCAGCTTGTCATGGGGATTACAATAACGTTTGCAATGGCATAGGCTGTAATAACCCAGGCTACATCCGTTAAGGTAGCTCCCAGACTTCCTCTCATGTCAGTCAAAGCCACATTGACAATAGTGGTATCTACAATTTCCAGCAAGGCACAAAGTACCGCGGTTATTGTGATGATAACCCTTCTAAAGCCATATTCTACTAAATCGTCGTCTGCTAGTACCATTTATTATACTTTATTGTTTTGGTCTAATCCCGTTTGTTATTTTATACTCTAAAGTGTATTGTCAAAGCGTCTGTTCGAGTGTTTTGCGTAATGAAATGAAGCAAAATGTCCCGATAACTATCGGGACGATAACCCGTTTTTGATTGTAAATTTTTCTTTTTTGCTTGATCAAAAAAAAACAAAAAAATCAAGTCTTACGCTTCCTCGTCGGTCAAATTAGTTTTCGAATGCTAAAAGAAAAGAACTCGTCCTTCGTCCTCAAACAGCTTTTCTTTTTACGCATTCTTCAAACATTTGACACTCGACTGCGGAATCTAAGGACGCCCGAAACCGGAAATAACAATGATTTGATTTCTAATTGAATTAAACCTCTACAGTTATTTTATATGTACATCTACGTCCACATTCATTCCTGGGCGTAATAATTTTACTTTTTCAATATCATTGCTTGGATCGATACTAATTTTTACCGGTAAACGTTGGATGGTTTTTACAAAGTTTCCTGTAGCATTATCAGGAGGTAAGATTGAAAAACGTGAACCTGTAGCCGGAGAAAATGAAGTGATGGTTCCTGTAAATTCATAGTCAGGATAAGCGTCCACTTTTAAAGCTACTTTTTGACCAGCAACCATTTTGTTTAACTGCGTTTCTTTGAAATTAGCAATTACCCATGCTTCATTGTTGTTGATGATGTAAAACAAAGATTGTCCCGGTTGTACTAATTGTCCCGGTTGGATATCAATTTTAGAAACCTGTCCGTCAATTGCAGCAGTAACCACTGTATAGCTTAAATTTAATTTAGCCGATTCTAATAAAGCCTGTGCTTTTTTGATATTAGCCGAAGCGACATCAATTTGTTTGTCTGATACTACCGATTTAGCCTGTGTAACGGATTTTTGAAAAGCGGTTGCTCTTTGTTGTTGTTGTAAAATACGTACCTGATTTTCAGCTTCTTGTTTGGCTGCTAAAGCCTGCTCGTATTGTTGCTTCGTAATAGTATGATTTTTATACAAATTGCTGTAACGGTTGAAATCATTGGTTGCCAAACCTAATTTGATTTTAGCAGTTTGAATGTTTCCTGTAGCCGATTTTACATTAGCATCTGATACTGAAATATTAGCTAAAATACTTCCTACATCCGCTTTTGAAACTTCAAAATTTCCTTCGGCTGCGGCCAATGCTGCTGTAGCTTCGTCAATTTTTAACTGATAATCTTTTTGATCAATCGTAAAAAGTGTATCTCCTTTTTTTACAAAATCATTGTCTTTGATATATACTTTACTCACATAACCGGAAACTCTAGGGATAATAGGAGTCATGTATTTTTCAATTTGAGCATCATCAGTGCCTTCGTGAGATAAAGAATGTAAGTATTTGTATGAACCATATATAACGCCTAATAGTACTAAACTACCTATTATAGCTATGAATTTTTTATTTGTTTTTTTCTTTTCCATCTTGGTATCGATTATATTTTTTAAAGCTTGAAAGTTTGGTTTAATTGTCCTGTTACAGAAAGTAAGTTGTAATATTTTTGAATGATATTGGCTTTGGCCAATGTTTTATTGATTTTTGCACTAAGTTGCTCCACATCTGCTTCAAGTAAATCATTAGTGTCCGATAAACCGTTGTCGTATTTGTCTTTAATCATTCGGTAATTTTCGGTTGCCTGATCAACAGCTTGGGTGTAAACCACATTTTGTTTTTGGGCCAAATCATATTCTTCTATGGCTTGCTGTACCTGAACTTTGATATAATCAGTAAGCATCATTTCTGAATTTTGAACTTCGGCCGCCTTACTCTTTGCTATTTTTACTTCGGTACCGTTTTTAAAAATATCACTAATGTTATACGAAAGTCCCAAACCAAAATTCATCGCATTTTGAACCGTTACTACATTTTTTAAATCCAGAGTTGTGTACCCACCGATAAGTGACAGCGAAGGATAGTAACCGCTGCGAGCCACTTTTATATTAGCCTGACTGGCTTTTTCTGCAAAACGTAATGCTTCTAAATCCTTACGATTCTCTAATGCCGGATTTTCATCAACCGGGACATTGTTTGTTTCAAAATTATAGAAATCTCTTTCTTTGATTTCAATAATCGTTTTAGGATCCAGTTTTAAAAGGTTGGTCAGTTCATAGTTGATGACACTCAAATCGCTTTTAGCTTTTTCTAATGATAATTGAACTTTAGAAAGTTGTAATTGTGTTTTTAGTAAATCATTTTTAGGAACGATCTCGTTTTTTTCTAATTCGGTAAAGTCCTTTACACGTTGTTGCGCACTTTTGTAATTTTCGTTAAGTAGTTCAACTGTTTTTTGAGCTTTATATAAGGCTAAATAATAGTTAACTACTTTCATTGCGGTTTCTTCCTTAGTTTGCAAAGCATTAGCTGTTTCAGCCTGATATAAATTGTCAGAAACTTTAATACTGTTTTGTAATTTGAAACCAGAGAAAATAGGCAAATTTGCTGTAATTTGTCCCAAAACCAATTGGTCTACATTGGGAGCTTTTGATTCTGAATCGCTACCGCTGCCTTGTAGATTTACTGAAGCTTTAGTTAGCCTTTGGTATTGTGCCGCTGCTTTTAGATCAGGATAAATATGGTTTTTAACCGATTGCAATTCGTATTTTTTGGTTGCCACTTTGGCATTGGCCAGATTTACTTCATTGCTTTTCTCCGAGGCTAAATGCACCGCTTCGTCGAGAGATAAACTCTTTCTTTCCTGTGCTTTTACGGAAGATATTCCCAGTAAAATAGTTCCAAAGAGTATTAAATGATTAGCTTTCATATATTAGAAGTGCTTTTATAGTTTGTTTTATGTGTGTTTTAAATGTTGTTTGTATATAATTTTCAAATGCTTCATCCGAATCGAGATCCAGTAATTTTTTGAAATAGGCCTTATTCGTTGTAAAGTGAAAAAAGGTTCCCATAATCGTAGGAGGGATTAGCGGTATATTGATGTCTTTTCTAAAAAATCCTTTTTGCTGTCCTTCTTTGATAATAACTTCTAATGATTTTAAATTACGGTCTTTTACTTCGTTTAAGACTTTTAATTTGTCTTCAAGTTCTTCTGATGAAAATTCAAAATGAAGAATTCGGTAAATTCCTCTGTTGCATCTGATGCGGTTGACGTAAAGATCAATCAACTTGTCAATTTTTTCTATTGGATCTAAATCTTCTACAGAGAGGTTTTCTATTTGAACTTTTAATTCAGATGTTCGGTAGACTATTAGTGCTTCCAGTAGTTTTTCTTTCGAACCAAAATAATAAGAAACCATAGCAATGTTTATTTCAGCCGCTTTAGCAATGGTTCTTATTGAAGTTTTCTCAAATCCATTCTCGGCAAATAGTTCTTCGGCTATCAGAAGAATCTGGATTTGTTTTTCATTAAAATCAGTTTTCACAAGGATTTTTTTTTAATTACAGTACAAAATTAAACAAGTGTTTAATTTAAACAGATGTTTAATTTTTATTTAACCTAATATTAACATAAAAACACTAGTTGATTTTAGATGGTTTTGTTGGTTAAGTTGTTGGTTGTTAGTGGTTTTTGGACGTATGTTTGCAAAGAGAGCTTGGAGTTACACAAAGAGAAGGAACACAGATTAATCAGTGCTAATCTTTTTAATCTGTGGCAAATTTATAATTGCGAAGCTTGTTGGTTTTCAAATTGTGAATATCTATTTTGATAATCTGGAAATTATTTTGTTCTAAAATCTATCTTTGGCATCCTTAAAAAAGAAAAATTATGGCAACTTGGTACGAATGCAAAGTAAAATATAGAAAAACGGACGAAACAGGAAATCAAAAAATGGTGGGCGAAATTTATTTGGTCGACGCTATTTCTTTTACAGAAGCCGAAAGTAGAATTAATGAAGAAATGAAAGCTTATGTAAGTGAAGAGTTTAAAATAGCGAATATCAAAGTGGCTAATTATGCCGAAATTCACCCTTTTGAAAATGCTGATCGTTGGTTTAAATCCAAAATTTCATTATTAGCTTATGATGAAGAAAGTGGTAAGGAGCGCAAAACCAATATGTATTTTCTGGTTCAGGCCAATGATGTAAAAGAGGCTTATGATAATACGGTTCATACTATGAAAGGAACGATGGGCGATTATAGTATTCCAGCAATTTCAGAATCTCCGGTGTTGGATGTTTTTCCATATTTCAGTGGTGATGAAGACGAATTAGAGCAATTAGAACGTTTTAATGCGCTTAAAGCTTCAAAACCGGTTGTTGCCGAAATAGAAGATCACATGGAATTTGTAACTGAAGAGGAAGAAGAAACCGTTTAATAAAATTGCCATTTTATTCCAATCGCAAATTAGTACCGCTTTGTCTAAGCTACTAATTTGCGATTTTTTTTAGCTAAAAATAACTTTTGAAAGCGTTATTAAACCCGTAATTAAAATTAAAATAAGTACAATAGATTTGAATTGTGCTTCCGAAATATGATTTAAAATTCTTTTTCCAATATAAGTTCCCAGAATACTTACTACAAACAAAATAGGGATGAGGTACAAATCATGTTGGTGAACATAACCATTATAGGTGTAAACAAAACTTCTGCTGGAATCTATAGCTAAATCGATAATAGCCGAGGTTGCAATGAAAACTTCCATTTTAAGATTATAAGCTGCCAGTGTCATTCCTCTGATAGCACCTCCAGTTCCTAATAAACCGGCAATTAATCCGGAAAAAGTGCCGCCCAGTAATGAATTGGAAATAGTAGGCTTTATAGTGAAGTTTTTAAAAAACAGAAAAAACAAACTTGTGCCAATAAGAAACGCCGCCAGTGTAATTTCAAGAATTTTGGTGTCAATGTATTTACTAATAAAGGCTCCAATAATAACAAATAGCACCGCAGGAATACCTATTGTAATGAGTAATTTTTTATCAAAACCATTTCTGAAAAAAGCTATTTTGGTAAGATTACTCGAAACATGAAAAAGCGCTGTAATCCCTAAAACCGAATGAAAATCTAAAAAATAACTCGCTATAGGTACAAAAAACAAGGAAGAACCAAAACCGCCTACAGTACCCAAAACTTCGGCAAGTAAGGCTAATAAAATAAAGAGGTATAAGTTTTCCAAGGCGATGCGTTTTTTGGGGAGTGATTTGTTCGGTTGATTTGGTTGTTAATCAAATTATTAGTAATTACTTATGTAAAAATACACTAAAAAAGGAATAGCTAATTGATTTTTTAAAAGAATGAATAGCGATTTGTTTAATTATGGTTATTGGATTCTTAACTGTTTAAAAGTGAAGTTTTACTTAAAAAATTAATAAAAAATTGGCAGTTTTCAAGAAGATAGTTGTTAATTTTATAGAAGGTTATTGTTAGCGAAAGCCCAATTCAAGCCTTTTAAGTAATTACAATAACAAGTTTAGTATTAATTAATTTTTTCAATTATGACAGCGGAATTCACAATTATAGAGAAAGAAAATATAGCTTCTCTTAAGTTTCCAACTACAGATGTTCTGGATGACGATAACGAAATTAAAACAAGAATAAGCGAAATCAACAGGGCACTGGCGCTAGGAAATTTAGAACATTCTAAAATTAAAATTTTCTTTGAAGACAACGAATCCAAAAAAATAGTAGACACCACTATTTGGGCGGTTACTGACAAAAATGTTGTTTTAAAACAGGGAGTATTAATCCCTATTCACCGAATTTATAAATTGTTTTAATGATTTTGTCAGTTCATTAAAAAGTAACTAACATCCTGATTGTTTTAGGATAGAAAACGGCGCAAGTCTCTACAGAGTTTGCGCCGTTTTTTATGGATTAGTTTTTGCTGTGAGCTTTTATAATAGTGTGGATTTGGAGTCAAATCTGACAGGTTTTAAAAACCTGTCAGATTTAATAGATTTTATTGAGCCGCGTTGCAAACGCTACGATTTGTTTTCTAACTTAAGTAGGTACTCGATGCAATCGAGAAGCAGATTGGGGTAATCTGGTATCACATTGGTTATTCTTTGACGGTTGTTTCCAAAATATCTTTTGGAGGTATCATTTGATATGGTTTTGCAAAATATTCTGTTTTCTTTTCCCGCGGATAGGTGATCTTCCAAACTGTTTTTATTTCGTTATAGTCAACTTCGAACATTTTTGTCACAATCCATTTTCCATTTATCCATTCAAGTTGGCTTCCACTTCCACCGCCATTTCCAATGTAAAACTCCGTAATTTTCTTTTGGGCAATATAAAAAGATGGATTTCTTAATTCAGATAATTGATTGTTTAAAACGTAATTGTTTTTTTTTAAGTCATACAAATAGACCTGTACTAAATTTTTTATTCCAGTACCAGATAGACCATAATAGCCAATTACAAAATCTTTAACATTATCATAATTCAAATCAATTAATGAATCATAATCGGAAGAAGTTATTTGACTTTCCGCGTTAAATGCTTTTAATAGTTTTTGACTTTTTGTTTTTAAAATTACTTCATCAATTTTTTTGCTTTGAGAATTACAACTCATAAGAATAATTAAAGAAAAGATAAAAGTTAATGTTTTCATTTTTCGGTACTAAAATGGTGTATGACTAGTATATATCTTCTTTACGCCTGTAAGGTATTGTATTTACTAGTATTTATTAATATTTACAATCTACTAGTACAACATAAGTACAACAAATCAGAATACTTTTACTACACTATAGATACCTACACCATTGAGTTGAGCTTGGCGGTTAATTGCTTGGTACTCCGCAAGTTTACTACAATAATATTGATGAGTTGCTTTGGCATACCCATTTTGTAAAAGTAATTCATTTAAGCATAATCCACCAGGAAGAATAACATACCCTAATTGCCTGTTCCAGTAGTCATAATAATTCTCTTGTTCTGTAATGATGGTTACAGTCGTTTTGGGAGGTGCAACCGACAAAACGAAGTGCAATGATTGCAAACCAAATTGAAGCAATAATTGGGCTGGCAAACTGCTTTTCTCTTCATCCTCTTTCATCTTCCTATTAATCTTCACTTCCGGTGCATCCAAGCCATAAAGCCGAATTTCTTTTTTCATTTGAGTGAAACGATTGCAAATGATGATGCTATCTCCATCAAGGACTTCTTCAATTTGCCAATGGGTTTCCACTATGTACGGTGCTTTTGCAGTGTATTGCATTGATTTACAGTTTTTTAAGTTATTGATAATCAAAGATAATCATTGAACTTTGTTACAGCAATTGCAAGTAAATATTAACTTTTAAAAATTAGAAAAAATGGCAAGACAGAAAGGTCATATCAAGTACGTTGGAACTCTTGGAGATATCCGACATTTTAAAATTAAAGGTCAGGAAGGTTATTTTGCTGGATTGGTTGGAGGGCCATCAGGCGACCAAGTTTTAACTGCTCCTGAATTTGAGAGAACTCGTGAAAATATGAACGAATTTGGTGCTTGTGCCAAAGCAGGAAAATCGGTTCGTAGTGGTTTATCTCAAGTAATGAAACAAATGGCAGATAGCCAGGTAACAGGAAGATTGACTTCTATAATGAAGAAAATCAACCTTGAAGATCAAACTGAAGCCAGAGGGTATCGTAAAATTGAGATTTCTACTCAACGTAGTTACTTAAAAGGTTTTGAGTTTAATAAAAATATCTCTTTCAATGGTATTTTTAACGCTCCCTATATGATTTCTCATACATTGGACAGAGAAAGCTGTGAATTTATAGTTACTGATTTTAATCCAGTTAATTTGGTTCATGCTCCAGCTGGTACAACTCACTTTAGATTGATTACTTCGCTTTCTGTAGTGAGTGATTTTGAGTACAATGCTACCACAAACAGTTATGATCCTGTGGATACTGACTTGAATGAGGTAAACGATATTCAATTTAGTGATTACTTGGACTTGAATGCTCCTGTTCCTACTACTTCTGTTGCTGCTACTTTACCTGGTGGAGTACTTCCAACGGCTAACACAACCGTTTTACAGTGTATAGGAATTGAGTTCTACCAAAAAGTGGGACCAAATTACTACTTGTTCTCAAGTGGAAGCTGCTTGAGAGTGGAGGATGCTTTTTAGAAATAATCTCAAAAAATCTCTCGATACAATTGAGGGATTTCTTGTTTTAAATCCAATCTATCATAATTATGGAAAGCAAAATAATAAGAGTTGCGCAAGGCAAAGAAAGTACATTAAGTCAATTGTACATTAACGGAATCTTTCAATGTTATCTGTTAGAAGATAAAATCAGAGACGTAAAAATAGCTTCAGAAACAGCCATTCCAAAAGGTGTTTTTAGTTTGAAATTGAACACTTACGGAGCTAAAAATGTGAATTACAAGAAAGCATTTGGAAAACTACACGAAGGAATGATTGAGATTACAGGTTTGCCAAATTTTAATTTTGTGTATATCCATACCGGAAATACTGTAAAAGATACTGCCGGCTGTCCTCTTTGCGGTTTTGGTTTCCAATTTGTGGACGGTGATTTTCAAGTTTCCCAAAGTATTGCAGCTTACAAAATGATTTATCCAAAATTGGTTGCACTGGCTAAAGTTGAAACTAATAAAATAACAATTGAAAATAATTTTCAATTCTAAAAAGCCAAAATCATGGAAAACATCAATAACATCACGGTACTTTTTGGGACGCTAATCACTTTGTTACTCTCTGTAGTAGCTTATTTTATCAAGCAACTACACACTGATTTCAAGAGCATGGAAAAAGATTTGATAGAAGTTAAAACAATGGCTTTAATCATCAAAACCGAGTTTAAAAGTGGTAACGACTTATTGAACCAAAAAGTTGAATATTTAGAAAAAAGAGTGAATAACATCGAATTAACAATTTTAAAAAATCAAGATCATGAAAAATAAAAAATTGAATATCGTAGAAAGAACATTGGCACCAACACCAAAATGGTTTAAAATTCTTCGTACTGTTGGAATTGCTTTGGCATCTGTTGGCGGAGTAATTATTGCTTCACCAGTTGCTTTGCCTGTTGGATTGGTTTCAGCTGCTGGTTATTTGGTCCTGGGGGGAAGTATTATTTCGGTAGTTTCTCAAACTGCTGTAAAATCAGAAGAAGAACCATAAATAAATCTTTAAAACTGGTTAAAAACCACCCAAAAAGCTCCGAAATTCGGGGCTTTTTTTGTTTTTGGTAGTCAATAAAAGTAGATTGCTTTATTTTTCTTCGATTTATTTAAGTGGTGCAATTATATTGTACTTATGCTTCGGTTTGCTTGGGAATGAGGCGCAATCGGAAATGTATCGGTTTTGGTGTATACTGAAATAGAATCGGAAGAACTGGATTCTTTTCTTTTAAAATTTTTCAAAACAAAAAAAGAAAAAAAAGAAAGTCGTCGTGTTAGTGGAGGTTTCAAAATAAGTCAAGTTTTTTTGAAAAAATACTACCTCAATAGTTCTTAAGAATCGGAAGTGTCATTGCATAATCGGTTATTGTTATGGAAATGAAAGGGTGGAGATTTTTTCAAAAACCCATAGGGCTTGAACTTTACTTTTTGAAACCGGAACTTAGCTTTACTTTCTTTTTTTTATTTTTTTCTGAAGTCGGACGTTCTCGTTTTCCTCTTTTTGGGAGCGTTTTTATGTAATCGGCAATCAAACACCCCCAAGCACCGCAGGGAAAAGAATGGAGTTTACGGAATTCTTTTTCCCGAGGAGCGCCGTGGCGGTGTAGCGGCAATCGAACAGCCACGCTAGACCGGGAACGGAGCGTAGTCCCGTCTCGTTTTTTAGGACGAGACGTGACAAAGTGGAGAGAAGGGCTAGCAGCGTGTAACGGCGGGGAAAAAATAAAGAGCTGCCTTTAGGCTAACCTTGATTTAGGGCAAAGTGAGGTTTTTCACCGAACGGAGCCAACCCCGATGGCTGAGCGAAGGAGCAACCGCTGAAAAAATAAGGGGCGGCAGACATGATACTGCTGGAATGCAGTGGAGCGTAGCTTGCGGAGCGTAACGGAATGAAGCGGTATTGTGGATGCAATAGCCCCGACGAACGAAGGGTAGAGCGCGTGTGAAGATGAGGAACAAGCAGCGCAATAAAAACAGCTGCTTATTTTCAAGCTGCTGTTTTTATTGTAGCTGCGCCGTGTCTGTGGAACGGAGGGAGGTACGACCGACTGGAACAGCCGAACGGAACAAAGCAAACGACCGTAGTGAGACCTATTGATTGCCCGTGATGATATCTTATACTTTCTTATGAAATGAACATCTATAAAATAATTGTTTCATTTTTGTTTTACTAATTGTCACAAATTGGATTGTCAACTAATGTGACTATTTCTTTTTCTTTTTTTAATCGGAAATATATTTTCATAAGTTTAATATCATCATTATCGATTAGATATTTTTCAAGAGTTGGAATTATATATTGTACTTCTTTGAATTTTTCAAAAAAGCAATTAGAATCTATAATTTTTAACCATTCAGGGTTAAATTGATCAATTGGAAAATCTTCTGGATTAAATAAAAATTTAAAATAGTCGTCTTTTATTTCAATCCCTTTGAAAGGTTTCAAATCTATCTTTTTTAAATAAACCAGTTTGTAGAAGTTAATAATATCGTGATCTATTGTTTTTTTATATTTCACATTTTGACTTTTGTAATTGATTAAGATTTTCTGGATTCCTAATCTGTATTTCTCAATAATTTGAGGTTCAATTAGAATATCATTATAGATTGCTCTAAATAACATAAATAAATTGGCATCTTCAGACATTAGAAAACTTCTGAGTTTGTCTTTAAAATTTACTTTAAGTTCCCCCTCTAAACAGGTATAGACTATATGGTACTTCCATTTAGTATTGTTAATCTCATATTGATTTATATTAAAAAGATTTGTAGTGAAATTTTCATCTTTAGCATTTAAAACATCTAAAATACGGTCGTAGTTTTCGTCAAACCTATTGTTTGAATAAAATATCTGTAACGTATTTAAAATAGCGTCAGAGTCAATTTCTAAATGTTTTTTAAATAGTAATTTTTCTAAATATTGATAATCGAACACTCCTTTGAACTTAACGAATTTTATAAAAAGGTTTATTTTTTTATATAACTCATTCAGTTTGTCGTCAGGAAATTTGAAGTATGTTAATACCAGACAAATATTGTCAAGTTGTTTTAGAATTAATATTCTTAAATTGGTGTCTGAATTTAATCTTGCTACAATGGCATTATTCTCAAAAGGCTCGGTTGAAAAGCGGTTTGAAGTTGTTACGGAATCCAAAAAGTTTGAAATACTGGAAAAAATTTCGGGAATACTTTCTTCTGAAATCTCAATATTTTCAAGGTTATTTTCCCTTATAAAGGAATCCAATTTTTTTGTTTCTGCATATTCAATAATCTCCTTTATTAAGAAGTGATTGTAACTTTTCATATGAGGCGTACCAAAGAAACTATGCTCAACGTTATTTTCAATAAATTTCATAGAGTAAGCCACGATAAAAGCATTTATCGATTTTTCGATCGCTTTGTTTATTCTGGAAAAACCATTAATATTAATAAAATTTAGATCTCTGTAATTTTCTAATTTTATAATTGATTTGTATAAATTATTGATATTATTGTTCGAACTACCTCCGCCTCGTTCGATTAATTTTTTTGTTTCCGGTATTTCCTGATATTTTTCATCTATATCATCACATAACCTTTGCATATAGATACCACTTCTAATTTCTCTTAGGAGATCATATACTTTTTCATCTACCAGATATTTGACTTTAAATAATTCTTTGTCTAAATCAATAGTCTTTGCAATTTTTTCTACTTTTTGATAATCGATTTCATCAACGTAATCTTCATAAAAGAAATTTGATGACTTACTTAACCAAAATACATTGTAAATGGATATAAAACTGACCTCGAATCGTTTTTGTTTATTGGCTTTATAATAAATTTGTTGGAAAGCAAAAAGGGATTTAAAATTATAATTTAATTTATAAAGAGTATTAGCATAGTTTAAGTCATCTGTTAAATCAGAAGAATTTGTAATGACATATTTTTCAATTCCACTAATAATATCTGAATATTTATAATTATTGAGATTACAACTTAAACAATCACAATTGGCATCTAAATTTGTTTTTGATTTTAAATCGATTAAGCTTTCTTGCAAGAAACTATAATTTCCAAAAGAATCAGAATTCAATTTAGGCAATGCAATGTGATAAACACCTGAATACATTAATCTGTTTAAACAGTAAAGAATCTTCTCTTTTTGAATATCATTAAAAATGGTATCTTCATTTTTATCAAACTTTTGGATAAGATTATATAACTCGTTATTGAAACATATAAATATGTTGTCTCTAATGTTCCATGAAGATTTTGCATTTTTGTTTAATGGGTATAAATTGGATAAAAAGTTTTTTGGTAAAACTCTGAAATAATGGAATTTTTTGAAAGTCCTATACAGCTCATCAATAACTTGATTATCAGTTAAAATATCACCTAGATTGTTTTTGTGTTTATCTAAATTGAATTCATTAAGGTAATTTAATAATTTATATGCCCTAGAGCTATATGAACTTGCCTTAATTTGTTTATCATCATAAAAGCTATCCAAATTGGGTATCTCTTTATTTGCCTGATCATAATTAATAATATTTATTCCTAAGTTTTTATAGTACATTTTCTCAGATTCTGAGATTGAATCTGATACATCTAACATATAGGCACTTTGATGATGTTTTTTTAAAATGTATTGTACATCACGACTTAATAATTTTAGGTTTATATCAGAAAAACTATACCCTACAAAAAGGATCACTTTATTACTGAACAGTGATTTTACAAAGATTTCTTTGAGCGTATTGGTTTTCGAAAATTCTAAATAATCTGTTTCTTTTAAAATAATATTGTGGTTTTCAAAATCGCCATGATATTTGATTATCAGGTTTTTATGTTTTGCGTAAGGCAAATCTTCGTCTTTTGCAACCAATGAAAAAGGGAGGCCTTCATTTTCCGTAAATTGCTCGAAAAAGTTATCATAGTTTGTTGTAACTATATATTGTGGATTTAGTTGAAATATTAACTTATGCAATGGATTGTAGCTATTTGTACTATTATTGTAGATAAGACTTTTGATAATATCATAATATTCTTTTTCCCCTTTCTCATTAAATAACAGCTGAGCAATTTTTAAAGAATCATTTTCATTTTCAGCGTTGAAATTTAATTTTGTTTTTATCCCCTCCAATAAATCTTTCCAAAGTGGAATACCCGATTCTACAGATACACCTGAACCAGCAAAAACAACTAATTTGTCATTAAGTATTGCTTCTTTCAAGAAAGCAAATTTATTTAGGGTCTCTTTGTTCATTTTAAAGTTGTTTGATTTATATGATAGATACAGAATTGAACTAGTTTTTTAAAATTTAGAAGTAAAAATAGGATAAAATAATTTTAAATGTATGTATGAATTAACAATAGACATGCTATTGATGCAATTATGCTTTTAAATTAATATAGGAAACTCACAAAACTTTTTTGCTAAGGATTTACATAAACCTAAAACCGCCTTTTACTAAGCATCTAAAATATCATTGGGTTTGTTTATGGTAGGATCGTACCAATCTGCTTTATCATTAGCCCAGTTTATCCATTCTTGAAGCTCGGGTGTTAGTGTCTTAATTTTAATAGCTTGTTGGTATTCGGCTTGAATGTATTGCCTAATTAATTGGGATGTGTTATATTGTTCCGAAAGGGCAACCAGTTTATTAAATTTGGCAACTTCTTCCTCTTTTCGTTTTTTGATTTCGTCCTTACGTTTTACTTCGGCATCGTATTGTAGTCTCCATAAGCGTGATGCTTCTTGTTGTTTCTTTTCTTCTTGAGCATAGATTTCAAGTTTGGCAACAATACGAGCTAATAATTTTTCGATTTTTAATTTACCATCCCGCCATTCTTTTTCTCCTGAGTAACGACCTATTTTTAAAATAAATTCCCCAGTTGGAATATATTCGGAAGTACCATAAGTAGTTGTTGCAGGTACTCGTTTGGAAGCTTCCCTTAAATCGAAATCAATGTAAATGGTATTAATTAGAATATAGGTGTTTTGGTGTTCTTCTCCCAATGAATGACCTCTGTATCGAAGTAATTTAATTAGTGCGTCCATAAAACATAAGGCTCTCTGTTTGTGTTTTTCGCCTACTCTGATAGGATAGCGTAACTTTTTGTATTTTCTATAAAAAGTATCACCTTTACTTTCTTTCCAGTACTCTTGGGTTTGAATGGTTATAATGTCCGGTTTTGTAATTTTATCGGGAACAATTAAAGGAGCATTGGGATCATTCTCAATTTCTTTGGTTCTAATGGTTAATGGAGTTTGGTCTATATTAATAGTGTTTCCTTCTTCCCTTAGTGTTAAGACGATTTTATCCATACCTCCGAATATGGGATTAAATTTAGAGGTATTAACTTTTTTATTGAATTTTAATTTCATCCAATATCCTCCATCTGGCATTGGTATTTCAAACTGTTTACAGATTTTTTTTATCCCGTCATTTGAAAGTGCATACTGTTGTGTCAATTTAGAAACGGGTGTTGACCACACAATATCATATAATTCCTTTCTTGTAAGTTCTGTAGTTTTCATGTTTTTAATATTTTACATTAAAATTTTAAAGTCAAATTTACATAATTATGAAAAGTCATAATGGAAATTATTTTTGTTTTAATTTTGTACATTGTTTTGTAATTTGTAAAAAATGATTACTTTTGTAACACTAAATGAATCCTTCAAAAGAATATATTTAAATCAAAAACAAAGAAATTATGGAAGCTACGACAGGATTGGTAATTAAAGGATTGCGAGAAAAATATGGTTATACACAAGATAAACTTGCAGAGTTTCTTGGTGTGAAGAATCGTGAAATGATTAGTTTTTACGAAAATGATGAGCGAGAAATACCTCTTGAAGTTCTAGAAAAATTATCGGATTTATTTGGTGTAGAATTAGATGTTTTTTTTGTAGAAAATATTGATGAAGCCTTAGCCGAAGTAGTATTTGCATTTAGAAAGGATGACCTGAATAATGATGATATGGAAAATATGGCTGCTTTTGGGAAGATTGTAAAAAACTATTTAAAAATTAATAATTTGTATGGTAGCCTTAAACGATAAAATATTAGAAGTAAGAGCCAACAAATTTCGAAGATTGTGTGGTATAAGCAATGATGCTCCTATTGATTTTGAAAAGCTACTTACCTCTTTAGATGTTTTAACTGTTTTTAGACCTCTAACAGGTGAATTTTCAGGCATGGCATTGAAGACGAAAAACAGCAATTTCATGATGGTTAATACTAATGTTTCGGTTGGAAGACAAAACTTTACGATCGGTCATGAATTATATCATCTTTTTATTCAAGATGGATTTAGTTTTCAGATGTGTAATGCTGGAAAATTTGATAAAAAAAACAAAGAGGAATATAATGCAGATTCTTTCAGTTCCTACTTTTTAATGCCTGAAGCAGGTATTATCAAACAAATACCGGAAGAAGAACTTGCTTGGGGTGGTGAACTTTCATTAGCTACCGTTGTTAAGCTTGAACAGTATTTTGGTGTTTCAAGAACTGCTATGTTAATTCGTTTACATAAAATTGGTTTACTAAGAAAAGATTATAGTAATTGGAAAAAAGATATTACTAAAAGCGCCTTGGAGTACGGTTTTAGCGATAAACTTTATAAGAAAACCGGAGAAGAATATGTTGTAGGAAATTATGGTTTTAAAGCAAAAGAGCTGTTTGATAACGGAATAATTTCAGAGAGTCATTACAATTCTCTGATGTATGATATTAATATTGATATTGAGAACCCTAATGTAGTTGATGATGAGCAAGAAATCTAGTAAACCCAAGATATTACTGGATTGTGATGTCATTATCCATTTTATAAAAGCCGGAAAACAATTATTATTGCCAAAAATATTTCCAGATCAGTTTGTAATTCTAGATAAGGTTAAAAGTGAGCTTGATAAGCGAAAAAGTAATCTTGTAATTATAAATAATTTTCTATCCTGGTCAAAAATTCCCATTGTATCAATGCCTTCAGGAATGGATATCTTAAGGGAATATATGGTGCTAAAAAAGACTAAGGGAGAAGGAGAAGCTGCCTGTATGGCTGTAGCAAGATACACAAGGGATTATATTGCAAGCAGTAATTTAAAAGATATAGCCAACTATTGTTCAGAACACAGTATAGTTTATCTTACTACTATGGATATATTGTTGGAGGCATATAAATTAGGAATTATGGATGAGGCTGAATGTGATCAATTTATATTTGAAGTTAAATCAAAAGGCAGTATTTTGATTGCCAGCATCAATACTATAAAGGAATATCAGGACTTTGTAGAAAAAAAATAACCGAAGCAAACTGGAATAGCGCTTCGGTCGGAGTAATTTAATTGATTGGACCCTCTTAAATTATTCTGCAAAAGTAATAGAATTCTATTTATTACCTAATTATTCCTTGGGTTTTTAGCCAAACGCCTCAGTATTAAAAAGTTTGGCTAGACAAAATCATTAACAGCTATGGCTAAAAATGGTAAAGTTGGAGACGGACATCGTAATGGTGCCGTAAAAGACCGTAGTCAAACTTATAATCCAAAAACGGAGCAGTGGGTAAAGCGTGATGCTGACACTGGTCGTTTTATGGATGTTAAGCAAGATGGCACTCCATTCAAAGGTGTTACTAAAGAAAAGTAACATTAGGTAGCTGATTGAACACGGCTTGGTGTTGTTCGGAATTCTATTAACCAAAAAAATAATTAGGTGTACACATTTAATAAAATTAAAACCAGTGAGCAAGCATCACTATGCCATAACAGTAATTGCGTTACTGTTTATGGAGAAACTGCTAAATTTGTAAATGGAGTTGTTGCTGTTGCCACTGTCTCTATTGCATTGATTTTAATCATAAGGGCATTAAAATAATGTTCTTTAAAAACCAGTTTTGCTTTTGGTAAAACTGGTTTTTTAGTTTTTAAACATATTGAAAAACTATGATTAAAATTCATAAAAGCATTTTATTTAATTCTGAATTAAAAAGAAGAATCAAGTTGTTACTAATGAGATAATTACTATATAATTTCATTAATTAAAATACTGTCTTGACATTTTTCTTTGATTATTATTGACTCTATAAAAGTATCTTTCCAAAAAGGGTGCTTAACTAAAAATAAATGTCCCTTTTTATCTAAGATAAAGTAATTATCATTTTTACAAATTAATTTACTATTATCTTTATTCACTAACAATTTATTCAAGTATTCATTAAAAAAATTACCCCAATATTCTTGACTAAAGTCTAATATTTCATTTTTATCGTTACTAATTCTAGCTAAATCTAAAGCGAATCGCCAATTCAGTAAATTATGTTCATGTTGATTATAATAATCCCTCAAACAATCATAACAGGATGACACACAATCTTTATGATTTTCTGTATATAACAATTCTTGATATAATTTACCATCGGCTTTAAAACTATCAATAAATACTTTCCTAGTAATTTCTTTATCTTCCATTCCATTTAAATAATTACAATAACCAGCACCATTCTCTGCGGTTTCGACTATATATATTTCATGCTTTTTGTTTTTTGGGGAAATACGGTATCCAATATTAAACTCGTTTGTTTCAATATCAAGTTCGGAACAAATTGATTTTCTAATTAAATATCCCCAAGATAAAAAAGCAGCTCTTTGATATGGATTGTTAATGTCTTGGTAATAATTTTCAGATAAATCATTTAAAGATAATGCAATTACTCCAGTGTGTTTAGAGGCTAACAGAGCATAATTCTCTTCATTTAGAAGTGTGATAGTTGAATTACTCAAGTGTTCTTTGACAACCCACATTTTGGTTTGAGGAATTTTTCCGAATTTAAAAAAATCGCCATCATTATCATTAACAAGATGAACAATACCGTCATCAGGAATTTGATTTGATGATAGAATTAAATTTTGAACAGGAACAACATTATTCAAATTTGATTGAGGATCAAGAGTAACCTCTCCAGCTCGGGCATTAAATTCAAAGCGCCCATCAAAATTTCTTGCAACTCCATACTCAACACAAAAACCTAAAGGAGTAATTGCTTTAAAATTGATTAAATCTCCATTACAATCACATTTTTTATCATCTGTAATTTTAGTGTATACAGTTTTACAATTTTTACAACGATAAACTTCATCGGATTTATAACCCCTACCATCTTTTTCATTAAGTCCACCGTTACTGTAGTGATAGTCGATAACCCCAACGCTTTTTAATATTTTTTTATCTTTTACTGTTTCACTACCTGGTGCAAATTCCGAAATTGCGATACTTAAATTCCGATTAATTAGAGATTCGTCCTTGGTGTTTTTTGGTTGTGGCTTTTCTTCATAGAGAACTCTTGTTTGGGTTGGAAAACCAAACATAGGTAGTAGTCCCGCATTTGCTAATTTTTCGCTTAAATCTAACTGTGGATAATCAACATTGTTATTATAATATTCATCAATTTTTGATGTTAATTTGGCTACATGATTATCATATATTTCTTTTGATGTAGGCTCTATATTGGTTCCTGTTTTTAAAAAACTAATTATTTTATTTATGGGAGCTTCATTTTGTTTTATAAAATTTTCTACTTGTGGTTTATAATCTAACCAATCATTTGATTTGCCAAAATTCCCATGGACACTCGTTGAGTTCTTTTTATCATCGATAACAATTTTCTGAAATGATTCTTTTAAAATCTGTTTGTTTACAAATCGTAATAAAATTTGTTCCCTATTTAGTTCTAAATAAGGATCGCTTGGAATAGCAGATACCATTCGATGTGATTGATTGTAATGTGTTTGGTCGTGCGAGTTTCCTTTTGCGATTGTTAAAGCTACTGACAATGCGCTTCCTCTTCGACCAGCTCGACCAACTCTTTGCTGGTAATTAAATCGTTGTGGAGGAACATTTCCCATCATTACCGCAACCAATGAACCAATATCAACTCCTGCTTCCATTGTCGTGGTTACACTTAATAAATCTATTTCTTCGACCAATCTGTTTTCTGTTTCCATCGCCCTACCTTGAAAAAGTCGTTGTCTTTTTCTACTTTCTGTTGGATCGGTTTGACCGGTTAACTCTTCACAATGCAATCTCATAAGCGGAAAGTCTTTGCCGTCATCAGTAATCTGCGCTAAATGCAGATAATAATTCTTCGCTAAAATTATTTTAATTTCTGATTCCGTTGCAGCTTGTAATGTTTTATTAAAACAATTGGTACAAATATCTAAATGATTTACAATTTGAAGATTACTACAAGTTTGACATTTATAAACTTGCTCTTCTTCTTTTTTATATCTGAAATTTAAATTTTTGCCTGTTAGTTCGATTATATCTTTATTGATTATTTCATTATCATTTAGAATTGAAATAAAATCTTCTTTAAAACTTGGATGATTATATCCTTTAAAACTTAAAACTAATCTTGCATATTCCCATACTTTTTTTGGAATGGAAGAAGGATTGTTAGTGATGTCATTATTTCTAATTCTATAACTTTCTCCTAGTAATTTAATGCAATTATGAATAAAATTAACATCATAACCATTGTATTTTTTTATGTTAGGAATAACAATGCCAATACCTAAAGATTCAAATGAACGTCTATTACTTGATAATAAACTTAAAACGATTTCGTATTTTAGTGAGTTTGAAATTTCTTTAAAAAATTGGGCATCATTATCAAGAGTAACAAAACTATTAAATTCGGTAGGATAAAATGACTTATGCCAGTCTCTGTCATTTTTATTTTGCATTAGTGAGCTTTTAGGACCTCCAGGATTTATCCCTTTTTCTAATAAATTTAAACCTATACGATTTTTTAAATCATCGATATCTAAACCATTAATTAGTAGTGAATTAATATCATTTATAATTACCTGTTTTTTTTCTTCATTTGGTCTCCTAAAATATTGCAATATTCTTTTAAACAAATCATTTAAAGATTTGAATTTTAAACTATCATTTTCTAAACTATTTTCTTCTGTTTCATCTAAATTATCATTAATGAATTTCAATAATTGATTGCATAAATTTTTATGAATATCAATATTTTTCATCAATAAAGTTCTTACAATATCCTTGTAATGATCCATTTCTATACCAGCTGCAAGTTTTGCTGCTGCTTGGCGGCTATCTGAAAAAAGAACCAGTTTTGCGTTTTTGGTGTCATTTTCCTTATCGCTTTTTGCAATAATTCTTAATAGAGAATCTGCCATCAATTGGTTTACTTTTTGAACACCTGTATAATGTCTATGAATTGGTGTTAGTGTATTTTGGTCTGCATTTTTTTTAACGTTTGATCCGCAACAGATACATTCATAAGGGTAAAGAGCTTTGTATTCAGTTGGTTTTTTAAACTCAATTGCATTTGATTCAATTCGTTGATTTTGCAAAATACCATTTATTGTGTCATAATTTGAACTTCTCCAATCAGAATTTGGTTCTATCTCAATATTTTTGGTGTTATTGTAGAATACTTTATTTGAAAAATCTTTTAGATTTACTCCTCTTTCAGGTAAAATTTTGTTTGGTTCTTGTTCAGAAGTCCAGCCATTAAAATATATTTCTCCACACTGGCGACAAGTTAATGCCTCTAAAATATGAGAACCACATTCGCATCTGCTTTGTGGTCTCCGGTATAGTTTCCCTATGTTTCTTTTTGGGAAATTATATTTTTCGTCTACTTGGTTGCATTGGGAATTTGTACAAGCCCATAAACCATCAATATTTCTGAAGAAATAATGTGCTCTTTGAGATTGCTTTATTTTCTCTTTTTCATCCTTTAAGAATGTTAAAGAAGTTAAAATACTTTCAATTGCCGTTAGATTAGTTTCAAAATTATTACCAATAAATAAATTGCTAAAGATGGTATTGATTTCAATTGGTTTATTTATTAATTTCTGAAGTGTAGGTAATAAATTATTTTTCTCAAAAAAAAGTTCCTTTTCTTCAATGGATTTTGATTCTAAACCAATGCAAAGTATTGGGTCAATTTTATTTGTAATTGGAGTATTGTCAATAATCCTTTTATCTTTAATTATTTCAAACTTATCTTTATAGTTTTCCTTTTTAATACCAAAAAATCCTGAAACAAAAGTTTTTACACGTTCACTTTCTTGCATCGAAGCACTTGAACATAAGAATTGAATTTGGGGAGAATCAGGAGTCAGTCCAATTTTATTTAATAATAATTTGATTAAATAAGAAACTTCTGTACCACTTGTTCCTCTATAGGAGTGCAATTCATCAATTACGATATGAAAAATATTTTTTTCCGATTCTTGCAACCATTGTTTAGTTGATTCAAAAATGGGATCTTCGTCCTTTCTCATTAGCATTACATTGAGCATACTGTAATTTGTGATTAATAAATCTGGCGGAGTATCTTGGATGGAATACCTATCACACAGTTCAATATTCACATCTCTATTTGGAATGTCGTATAAATATTCTTTATAATCAGGATTCTGATTTACAAACTCTTTAACTTTTCCCCATTCTTTATCAAATTCTATTAATGCCTTTTTGTTTTTTTCCTTGCCTTTATCTCTATTACCTGATGTTGGTGTTATTCCGGTATATCGTGCAAAAGTAATATAGTTGCTGTTTGCATTTTTGTTTAACCAATTAATTGCATTTTCACTAGACAATGCCTCTCGTAGTCTTCGCATTTGGTCTTCCGCCAAAGCATTTAAGGGATATAAAATTAATCCACGAACAGCTTTAGTTTGATTAGTTGTATTTAATTTTTCATCTATTAAATCATAAAGTAATGGAAATAAAAAACATTCTGTTTTGCCAGAACCAGTTCCTGTTGTAGCAATAATATTTTTCCTTTTTGATACTGCTGCATTTATTGAATCAAATTGGTGCTCATATATTTTACTTTCAATTCCATCTCTGTCTTTGAACAAACCTTGCTTTATAAATTCTGCAAATTTTGGATTTAGATTTAATGTAATACAAGTCTCGTTTAATGTTTTAAACTCATTGTATTTTGGTGTAAATTCTATAATAGGATATTTAGCAATGGTATCTCCTTTTTCAAATAGTGAGCGTCTTTCATTCTCCAATAAAATATTACTAAAAGGCAAACCTGTATCAATATATTTTGTATAAATATCTTTTAATTCTCTCCAAATTTGAAACGCATTATTCATCAGCTGCTATCTTAATATGATTATTAAATATTACTTTATTCACTTTTTTAAAATCTTTTCTTTCTATAAAATAATTTCTGTTTTCTGGAAATTTACCCTTTGCCAAACAATGATTTAAAAACAATAGTTTTTCAATGAATGAAGGTAATGGAAAGTATTTTGGAATGCTTAACACATTTGAAGCAGGATTATAAGCCAATTTGGCTTTTAATATTAAAATTGTTTTTGCTAAACTGCTTTTATCAAATTCTTCAGCTTTTATTCTGTACCAGTTTTGTTTATAATTGAAATAATATTCAAAACAATCATTAGGATAAGGGTAAACTTTATACAAACTATTTGTTAGTATTGAATTTTCAGCTTTACTCCATTTAAAATTTTCAGGATTAAATATTTCAATTTTGATTGAATTTGTTGGAAACATCATTTGTACCTTTTCCCAATTTAAAGGAATTTTAAAAATAGAAATAAAATTAGAAAGATAATTATCGAATTTATAATCTACATTCTTAATATCCCAATCATTCAGTACTATTTCCTGAATATTAAAAAGTATTATTCCTGTATTTTGAGTGATAATTTTTTCTTTATTAGTTTCAATTACATCTATGGGAAGGTTAATGCCTATTTTAAAATTTTCAGCATTAATAATTATTGAGGGACTCATATAGTAATTACTGTTTCCAGCATAATCTATTACTCCGTTGTTCAATAATTTATATAAACTTTCTAATCTGTTTTTACCTATTTCTTCATCAAAATGTATGTTTGACAAAAACCTCTTAATTCTTTGAAATGAAATAAGAGAGTTATGATTATTCTCTATAAAAAAACTGTATAGTAAATTTTCCATAGTTTTAATTATGAAAAATAGTTTTCAAAATGATTGATGACTTCACTATTAATTTGGATTGAATTTATATCTACTCTTGAATTCATTTCAAAATCATCTGTTGAAGCGAAGTTTTCAATTATCGGAAATGCTTTCCAATTTTTGAAAGTTTCACTTTGCATTTCGAAACCAAATTTTTCTATTTCTATTTCAATTGGAAGACTAATAAAATATAGGTTTGAAGGCCAATTTAAATTTAATCCAGGGATGTTTTTTCTAACTCTATTTGCAATATCGATAATTGGTTTTGCATAGCATTCAAAACTAGAAATATTGATGTCTTGCAATACATAAAAATGAGGAATTAAAGGGGTTTTAGTAGCACTTTCAACTATTTCTTTAAAACCATTTTCATATATAAATTGGTATTTTATCCAATCAATTTCTGCATTTTGTTGGATAATTTTATATGTTCCAAAAGTTTTAATCAATGTATTTACAAAAGCAATATTATTTGCAATAATAAAATTCCCTTTTTGTAAACAATAAATAGAATCAATGAAATTAGATCTTGAGGAACGTTTTATAATTTTATTTTCGATTAAATCGTCTAAATAATCATCAAAGTCTAAATATGTAGGTAACTCAAGATTTGAGTTTTCGTCAGATTGATAGAATTTAGCATCTTCATTAATTGAATTTCCTTTTGAAAATGTATTGCTTATTCCTGCACTTAACTTTATTGAAAGTATTAAATCGTCCTTTTTAGTTTTTATTTGGTCAATTTCTTTTGAAACTTCTTCAATATTTTGCTTTTTTAAAGATAGATTTTTTTCACAAGTTAGAATTTCTTTTTGTAGTGACTCAAGCTCTTTCTCTTTTATTTTTTTAGAGTTTTCTACATCTTTTAAAAATTCCTTCTCAAATTCACTTTTGTGTTTTTGATAATTCTTATCAAAGATTAATTCCCAAGATTCATTATTAGATTTTAATTTGTTTATTTCTTCATAAGAAAGTTCTAATTCAGATAGGTATTGATTTGCTCTCGATAGCCTAATTACATTAAGTCCTTCACTCCTAGTCATGGTCGGAAGATTATTCTTCCGACTTTTTTTGTTATATAAGTCATATAAATCAATAATTAGATCCATAATTTTATGTGTTTATATTGCTTAAATGAATGAAATTTCTTATATTTA
>NZ_JBBYHU010000022.1:0-65213 GCF_038289905.1 Flavobacterium flavipallidum
AGATTACTATAATAATGAGAGAATAAAACTTAATCTAAAAGGAATGAGCCCGATACAATATCGAGCTCATTATTATCAAATTTAATTATAAATTCGTCTAAACTTTTGGGTGCAGTCTAATTACGGCAGTCTTTTTTTTGCATAATTTTATGAAAATACTATTTAATAAGCTTTAATTTAGCCTAAAAAGTGGCTTTCCGATGTTGAAGATTTTAGTTGTTGAAGATGATATTTCGTTTTGTAAATTATTAGAAAAATTTCTAATCAAAAACTCCTATGCCGTAGTGACAGCTTTTTCAGCTGAAGAGGCCCGTTCGGCAATGAATAAAGAAACTTTCCATTTAATTTTGATCGATTTAAGATTACCTGATGCAGATGGAATTGAACTTTTAGCCGAATGTAAATCCCAATTTAATGAAATTCCGGTTATCTTAATGACGGGATATTCTGAAGTGAGTACGGCTGTTAAAGCAATTAAAAACGGTGCGGCCGATTATATTTCGAAACCCTTTAATCCTGATGAGGTTTTAGCAGTAATCGCAAATGCTTTGGTTTCTGAAGATGAAACTAAAGTGAAGAATTCTGAAAAAGATAAAACTAAAGCTCCCAAAGCTGATAAAACTGTTGGTTATGTTCAAGGAATTTCAGCAGCTTCTAAAAGACTAGCTGAGCATATAAAACTGGTGAGTCCTACTGATATGTCGGTTTTAATTATTGGCGAAAGCGGAACAGGTAAAGAATTAATAGCGCAAAGTATTCATCAACAAAGTCAGCGTAATCAAAAGAATTTTATAGCGGTAGATTGTGGTGCGATTCCAAAAGAATTAGCTGCAAGTGAGTTTTTCGGACATTTAAAAGGCTCTTTTACAGGTGCTATTTCTGATAAAACAGGCTATTTTGAAGCGGCTAATGGCGGAACACTTTTTCTAGATGAAATTGGGAACTTATCTTATGATAATCAAATTCAGTTGTTGCGTGCTTTGCAGGAACGTAAAATAAAACCGGTAGGTAGTAATAAAGAAATAGAAGTAGATATCAGAGTTGTTACGGCTACCAATGAAGATTTACGGGAAGCGGTTAAAAATGGTGATTTTAGAGAAGATTTATACCATCGTATTAACGAATTTTCGATTCATTCGCCTTCGCTAAAAGAAAGAGAAGAAGATTTAATTTTATTTGCCGAATTCTTTTTAGACAAAGCCAATCAGCAGTTAAATAAAGATGTTATTGGTTTTTCTAAAGAAGTAGTTGCCGTTTTTCAAAATTATTCCTGGCCGGGCAATTTGAGGGAGTTGCAAAATTGTGTCAAGCGTGCCACTTTGTTGACTCCGGGCGATTTTATTGAAACTTCGGTTTTACCAGCAGAACTTTTTCAGAATGTGGAAACAGAAAAAAGTACCTTTTCATTGTCAGAAAATGAAAAAGAAGCTATCGAAAGTGCATTGGTAAAGACTAAAAATAACAAATCAGAAGCAGCAAAATTGCTTAAAATTACCCGAAAAACTTTGTACAATAAACTCAAATTGTATAATCTGGATTAAACTTCTTTTTCCAGTAAAAGTAGCAGTGTTTTTATTTTTGTTTTTAAACTTGAAAATAAGTTGTTTAATTCACTTTGCTCATAATTTTTTGTCTCCAATTGGTTTAAAATAGTTCCAATTTCATGGGCCTGAATTTGTTTGAACATGGGAGCCATTTTATGCGCTATTTCTTTTATTTTGTTCTGATCTAAAGTTTCGATTGTGTTTTCAAGTAAAAACAAATTGGAGTTTGTAGAGTTTATAAATGAAGTTATAATATTATTTAAGGCCTCGTTATCGTCTTTTAAAAATAATTTTAGCGAGTCTAACGAATAAGAAGATTCTTTTTCATTCGTAAAATGTTCCTCTTTGTTTTGGATAGGAAGTGTTGTATTATTAAAAACAGCTTCTATGGTTTCTAATAAAATTTTAGGAGAAAATGGTTTGTGAAGAATGGTTGTGAATCCTGCTTCCAGATATATTTTTTCATTTAAATCACTTCTTCCGCTTACGGCGATAATAGGTTGATTTTTGAAGTTCTTGTTTTTTTGTAAGTCATGAACCAATTCAAATCCGTCTTTAACAGGCATCTGAATGTCAGTAATTAGCAAGTCAAATTTTTCTGTAAAAATATTTTCTAGAGCCTGAATTGCATTAGGAAACCTAATTACTTTATAATGTTGTTTTAAAACTTCGGTGGTAAGTTGTAATAAATCAGGATCGTCATCGATAATTACAATTGTTTTGTCAAAAACTTTGGTAGTTGGGGTAGATATTGGTGATAATTCGTCTTTGATTTCCGTTTGTCCAGCAAAAATTAATGGTAGGCTGATTTCGAAACAACTTCCCTTTGGAGAACTGTTCTTTAAGTACAATTCGCCACCTAAAAGTGAGATTATTTTTTTTGAAATGGCCAATCCTAATCCAGTTCCGCCGTAATTTTTTTCAATAGATTCATTGGCTTGGGTAAATTCTTCAAAAATTAAATTTTGGCTCGACTTTTCAATCCCAATTCCGGAATCTTCAATACTTATGAAGATTTTATTTAGATTGGAATCGATTTTAGAATTTATTTTGATATAGCCTTCGGGAGTAAATTTATAGGCATTCCCTATAATGTTTGTTAATACTTGTTTTAATCGAAAAGCATCGCCGATGATGGCATTGTTGAGTTTAGAATCGGTTTGAATTTGTATTTCAATCTTTTTTTTCTCAAATGCAGATTGAATTTGATCACATACTTCTTTAATTGTCTGGCCGAGTAAAAAAGGTTTTTTTTCAAAGTTGATTTTACCGGCTTCTATTTGCGAAAAGTCTAATAAATCCTGAACTAATCTCGAGATGTATTCGGATGAATTTTTAATGTTTTTGGAATAATAGGATTGTTTGTTATTGAGATCAGTATGTTCTAATAATTCGGCGTAACCTATGATTGTCGTTAATGGCGTTTTCAGATCATGGCTTACGGTAGAAATTAATTGTTCTCGGTTTTTGAGTAAGTTTTTAGTTTTAAAATTGGCAATTTCAAGTTGTTTTTTATACAGTTGTGTCTTAGAAAAATCTCCGGCAATTAGTATCGAAAAAAAGATGGTGAGTAATAAGCCAGCAATGGCGGCATAAGTAACAATCTGATTGATTTTTTTTAGTATTTTTTCTTTTTCGGCATTGTTTTTTATTGAAGAAGAAAGAATTTCCTGTTCAACTATTCGCAGTACTTTACGTAATTGACCGGAAATTAAGAGTTCATTCGTTAATAACTTGTTTTCCTCAATACTAAGTGATTCTTTCTTCTTTTGGGTTTCTGATTTTACTTTGCTTAATAATCTTTTTGAAGCCGATAAAATCGAGTCGGTTTCTTTTTTTGTGAGCGTATTACTATTGTCATCCGGAATGTTTTGATTGAGATAATCAATATAATTTAGTAATACTTTTTTTTGATAACTTCCCAGTTTTTCCGGTGTTCTGGTAAAATCACTTAGCTGTAATTTTTGCAAAGAAAATTCAAGCTGTGTTAATTCTTCTATAGCATTGTTAACCGAGCTTTCATCTGAAGTTTTGTTTTTAATTTTTTTGAGTTGCTCAATATTTTGCGTTTTTTCGTGCAAAAGAATGGCAACACTATCTAATAGTTTATTTTGATTTTTGTTAGAAATAGTTTCTTTTAATGTTTTAATTTTCGATTGTAAAGAGTCAGTTTCTCGGATGTAATCTTTAAAATCTGATTCTGAATTCGAAAGAATAGTTTTGCGTGCTAAACTTTCTGTTTTGTAAATATTTGAAAACAGATTACTTACTTTTAAAACTTTATTTTTTTCAAAAGCAATAGTGTTTTCTATTTTAGAATAATCTTTGTTTTCAGTATATAAAATCCAGCCAACACTTGCCACAAGTGAGACAAGAATAATGTAGCTAATAAATACTTTTAAAGGAATATTGCTGTTTTTGTACCCCATTTTTTTTACAGCTACTTTAGCTGTTGATGATTTTATATGAAATAATATTCTTTTTAATTATTAGTTGAAAAGAATCTTGAATTGAAATAAGTGCATGTTTGAATTGAAATTCAAGATTATAAAAATAGTTTTTTTTGAAGAGTATATTTTTTTAATTAACCTATTTTTAGCAAAACGATATTGATGTTTAAAAATAAAAAAGGGCAGTTTCCATATTGATGTAACTGCCCTTTTTTGGGTTTTAATTTGTTGTTGAGTAGTATTAAACTCCTATTTTTTTTGCAATATCTGTTGGGATTGCGCCCTTGTTTACCATAAAAGCTGTGGTTTTGTATTTCACATAGTTTTTAGTTACGTACAGATAACCTTTATAATCATTAGTTGCTCCCCATGAATTTTTAACGATATAATATTCTTTACCAGTTTGATCTTTAGAAAGTCCCACAATATGCATGGCATGATCATCAGTAGTTTGATAGTTGTCAAAAGCTTTTTGACGTAATTCAGGAGTGATTTCCATTTCAGGTTTTGGTCCTACAAACATGCTGTTGATTTCCTGAGAATTCATTTCCTCATATTTTTTTGCAGGAATATATGCTACTCCGTTTTTCCAACTAAAACTTTTTTCACTTACATCAGCGCACCAGGCAACAGTATAACCTTTTTTAAGAGCATTGTCAATAATGTTTGTCATGTCATCCATTTTTACATTATAAACCTGATCAAAAGACCAGTTGTCTGGAACCATTAACATTGTTTTAGTGTAGTACGGAGCATCTGTAAATGAAGATAATTCTACATATTCTTCCGGATTAATACCTACAACTTCTTTAGCAAATGATTTTGGAGTATAGTTTTTCCCTTTAAAAGTAAAAGTTTCAGGTACAGCTCCTAAATACGAATCAATTACTGCAGCATGTGCTTTCTCCCAATTCGGTGTAAGCTCGTCGTTTGGGTTTTTAACAACTGCTTCTAAAACTGCTTTAGAAAGAGCAGCCATTTCAGCAAATTTATTTTTTGAAGTACCATAATTCAATCCAGTATAAGCTTCGCGTGGCATGGCACCATATTTAGCATACATATTGATTACATCATGTGGTTCACCACCATCACCTAAGTTTAAAGAGCCGTGCATGCGTACATAGTTTTTTCCTTTTTCAACGTAAGCATTTCGTGCTGAAAAAATTTGAGATAATTCTACCGGTTGTTTGCCTAAACGAATCATTTCAGATTCCAAATAGGAATTAGTAGAATAACTCCAGCAAGTTCCAGATGAACCTTGGTTTTTTACCGAAGTATTTGCTAGGTTAATAATATCAGTAAATTTGAAACTCTCTTTACTATTATCGCTTGCATTTACTTTTAGTGAATTCACTAAAATATCCTGTGCAGAAATATTATTCATACCTAACATTAAAGCTGAGGCGATGAAAAGTTTTTTAAATGGTGTTTTGTACATGATTATCAATATTGTTTAGTTTGCAGCAAAATAACAGAAAATAACAAAAACAGCATTTAATGTTAATTTTATTTTAACTTTTATAGTGTCTCTATCAGCCATTTGTAAAATTCTTTTTGCCAAATTTGTGCGTTTTGAGGGTTAAGAACCCAGTGGTTTTCTTCGGGAAAATAGAGAAAGCGACTTTTTATGCCTTTTAATTGTGCTGCCTGGAAAGCTTCCTGAGCCTGACCAATGGGTACTCGGTAATCTTTTCCGCCCTGAATGATTAAAATAGGTTTGTTCCAGTTGTTGATATTAGTAATAGGATTAAATTGCGAATAGGTTTTTTGGGCAATTGTATTTTCTTTTTCCCAATAAGCGCCTCCAAAATCCCAATTGCTAAAAAATATTTCCTCAGTAGTGCCGTACATACTTTGGGTATTAAAAACTCCATCATGAGCAATGAATGTTTTAAAGCGATTATTGTGGATTCCTGCTAAATAAAATACAGAATAACCTCCGTAACTAGCGCCAATACAGCCTAAACGATTCTCGTCTACATAGTTTTCCTCAGTGATATTATCAATTGCCGAAAGGTAATCGTTCATGACCTGACCGCCCCAGTCTTTGCTTATTTGTTCGTTCCATTCTACACCATGACCCGGCATTCCACGGCGGTTAGGGGCTACGATAATATAGTCATTGGCAGCCATTAATTGAAAATTCCATCTAAAAGAATAGAACTGACTTAGAGCACTTTGCGGTCCGCCCTGACAATATAAAAGTGTTGGATATTTTTTTGTTGGGTCGAAATCTGGTGGAAAAATTACCCAAACCAACATTTTCTTGCCGTCGGTAGTGGTAACATATCTTTTTTCCGTTTTGCTTAGAGCGAGATTATCATAAATTTCAGTATTGATATTTGTAATTTGTTGCCAATTTTTTTCAATCAAATCAAAAGAGAAAATTTCTGCAGCATGATTTGTGTCTTCTCGGGTTACAAAAATTTTATTGTTATCAAAACCAATTAGTTTCGTGATGTCAAAATATCCATCGGTAATTTGTTGAATATCAGGTATTTTTTTGGTGTTTTCGAAGATATTAACTTCAAATAATTGTTTGGTGCCATCAATAGGAGCAATAAAATAAATTTTCTGCTTTTCTTCGCTCCAAAGAAAACTATCTACCGTTCCGTCCCAATGAGCGGTAAGATTTGTTTTTATTCCATTATTCAGAATGATGATGTCATTTTTATCCGCTTCATAGCCATCTCGCTGCATTTGTAACCAGGCTAGAATTCCTGATTTGGAAAATTGAGGAGCAGTATCATAACCTTTGTTTTCAGTAGTAAGATTAATGGTTTTGGCAGTTTCTAATTCGTATTGGTAAATATTACTGTTGGTAGAAATCGCATATTCAGTTCCTGATTTCTTTTTAGATACATATAAAATACTTTTGCTGTCCGGAGACCAAATATAGTCTTCGTCACCGCCAAAAGGTTTTGTAGGACAATCAAAAAGTTCATCAAGCATAATGTCTTTTTTTGGAGCATCTACTTTGTTTTCACTGTAAAAAACGTGATTAAAATTTCCTTCGTTCCAAGTGTCCCAATGGCGATAATTCAAAGAATCATAAATTTATACTTCGGATTTATCGAGTTGCGGATAAAAATCTTTACCTAAAATTTTTTGAAGTTTAACTTCCTGATGCGAAAGGATAAATTTTCCATCAGGCGATAGATTCTTATTGTCTAAAACGCTATCGGTATTTTCAATTTCCGTTGGATTTCCGCCATTAATCGGGATAAAATAATGTTTCGTATTTTGTTTGTTTTCTTTTATCGAAGGTGTACTGACTTTGTAAACAATGTTTTGTTTGTCTTTAGACAATCCTAATGCGGTTATTCGCCCTAATTGCCATAGCAATTCGGCAGTCATTCTGTTTTTTGTCATTATTAAGGCTGTTGTTTTTTTGAAGTATAAAATTAACCAATTAAAAATTGTTTATTTGAGACTTAGGAATCTTTAAGTTATTTTTAAACAAATTAGAAATATGGGTTAAGATATTGTACGAATCCTGAAAAAAAGTAATTTTACTCCCAGTAAGAATCGGCATTTTTTAAGGGTAGATTTTTATTTCTAAAAGAATTATGTAAGTTTAAGGAAATTAAAAAATCCGGTTTTGAATAATGGCAACAAAAATAAATTCTAAAACAAAAACAAAAAAAGCTTCCCGAAATTTTATGGCAACATTGAGAGTGTTTTTCTTTAAAATGATTTTGTGGTTTGTGGGTCTTTCACTGTTTTTGGTGGTCTTTTTTAAATTTGTTCCAGTGCCATTTACACCTTTAATGCTCATTAGAGCAATAGAAAATAAAGTTGCCGGTAAGCCGGTTTATTTCAGTCACGATTGGGAACCATTGGAAAATATTTCGGTTAATTTACAAAAAGCAGTTATTGCCAGTGAAGATGGTTTGTTTTTAAAACACAATGGTTTTGATTTCAGAGCGATGCAAAAAGCATACAAAAACAATGAAAGAGGCAGGAGAATAAAAGGAGGCAGTACGATTTCACAACAAACAGCCAAAAATGTTTTTCTATGGCAAGGCAGAAGTTATTTACGTAAAGGACTTGAAGCTTATTTTACTGTTTTGATTGAATTGATTTGGGGAAAAGAACGCATCATGGAAGTGTATCTCAATAGTATAGAAATGGGTAATGGTGTTTATGGAGCTCAGGCAGCAGCTGAACATTGGTACCGAAAAGATGCGGCTAACTTAACCAAAAAACAGGCCGCAGGAATTGCAGCCATTTTGCCAAATCCCAGAAAATATACGGCAACAAGCTCATCTTCTTATATCAATAGAAGAAAAGATAAGATAATGCGTGTAATGAGAACAGTGGGTAAAATTGACTATTAGATGAGTTTAAAATCAGTATTTTTTATCTGTTTTACACTGTTGTTTTCGGTTCATTTATTGAGTCAGAATTCCAGTAAAGAATTAGGCATTATTACTGAAAATGACATATATACATCTTCTAAAAATGACCAATATTATACAAATGGTCTGGAAATTTTTTACCGCTATTTGTCAAAAAAAACAAAGCCTAACGTTTTAAAAAAAATTAACGAAATACATATCGGACAGTATATGTATAGTCCTCGCACAATTTATGTGGATGAGGAGGATGTGTTTGATAGACCCTTTGCAGGTTATCTTTTTGGCGAATTTGGGAATACTAATTTTTACAAAAACCAATCAGTATTTAAAAAGTATTTGCAATTAGGATATATTGGTCCTAATTCTTTTGCTGATAAAGTTCAATCAGAAACACATATTTTATTTCATTACAAGGCTTTTGAACAATGGGATTACCAAATTCAAAATGCTTTGGCAATACAAACTTATTTTATGTTTTCTCGTCCTTTTCTAAATTCGTTTAATAAAGAAAGAATAGATTTTCAGTGGCAAACCGAAGCCAAATTGGGAACTATTTTCACTTCATTAACTACAGGATTTGTTGCAAGAATTGGAATAAAAAAACTAATGCCACTTTCGGAGTCAAATTTTCACGGTGCTTCAATAAGTGCCGGTGCAAATAAGGAGGCGAGAGAGTTGTATTTTTACATGGCTCCATCAATTAATTATCAAATTTATGATGCTACGATTCAAGGGAGCATGTTTAATGATAAAAGTCCGGTAACTTTTGATTTGATTCCGCTTCGTTTTAATGGAGAAGCCGGATTTCGATATCGAAAGAACAATTGGAATCTTTCCTATGCTTTTGTTTACCGTGGAAAGGAATTGAAATTTTATCGAACCATTGGTTACTTTTATGGTTCCATTCGCCTTTCGTATATTTTTAGATAAAAATTGAAAACTATTTTGGGAAATAACAAGAGATTGTTTTTTTTTTGACTTCTTGGATTTCTTTATGATTTTTTTTGCTGAAAAGTATTTTTAAAGTGCTTTAAAAAGTTTTTATTGCTGAAAATTTAATAAATTAGTACTACCTTAACCTAACCAAAAAACCACAACAATGAATAAAATTTGGACTTTATTCCTAATTATTTGTTTTCCTGTATTATTGTATTCTCAAGACGAAATGAATTCATTATTAGATGAATTAGACACTACTCTGAATAAAAGCGAATTTTATCATAATAAGAAAGAAGCCGAAATAAATAAACTCAGTAGCTTACTTAAATTAACTTCTTCAAAAACCCAGAAATACGAAATATATCAAAAATTGTATAATGAATATCGTGCTTATCAATCGGATTCGGCTCTAAATTATGCCCGACGAAGTTTGAAAGTGGCCAATACTTTAAAGGATTTAAACAAAATTAATACGGCAAAATTAAATTTGGCGTCCATTATGGGAACTTTGGGAATGTATAAGGAAGCTACGGATATTTTGAATAAAGTAGATATTAATCCCACCCCGGAAATTAAAAGTTTTTATTACGGAGTGCATAGTTCGGTTTATTTATATATGTCCGAATATGCGGCTTCTAATCAAGAGAAGAATAGTTATGTAGAGTTAACAAAGCAATTTCGTGATTCTGTTTTTAAATACGATCCTAAAGAATCCAAATCCTATGTTATAACCCAATCTAATAAGCTTTTTGAAAAAGGGCAATATGACGAAACTTTACGAATGTTACAGGGTTATTTTCCGAAAATGAATAATAATGATCCTGATAAGGCGGTAGTTGCATATATAATTTCTGAAACTTACAAACGGAAAAATGATTTTGATCAGGAGAAAAAATGGTTAATTAAATCGGCTATTTCCGATTTACAGCTGGAGAAAAAGGAATATATTTCCCTACGTTCTTTAGCTTTTATCATGTACAAAGAAGGTGATATCGACCGCGCTTACAAATACATCAAACGTTCACTGGAAGATGCTCTTTTTTGTAATGCACGTTTAAGAACCTATGAAATTTCGAGAATGATGCCTATCATTAATGATGCCTATCAAAAACAAAATGAAACTAACAGGCATCAATTGATTGTCTTTTTGGTAAGTGCCAGTATCCTATCACTTTTTTTACTGGTAGCTTTGATTTTGTTGTTTAAACAAATGAAAAAATTATCCAAAGCAAAAAAAGAAATCAGTTTGGCTAACAGTCAATTTGTCGAATTGAATAAAGAGTTGAACAGCTTTAATGAAAAATTGAATGAAACAAATACTACGCTCCAAGAAGCCAATTTGGTAAAAGAAATTTACATTGGAAGATACATGGATCAATGTTCGGTTTACATTGGTAAGTTAGATGAGTATAGGCGAAAATTGAATGTTATTGTTTCCAGTGGCAAAACTGCCGAATTGGTGAAAGCTGTAAAATCCAAAGAATTTATCGAAATAGAATTAAAAGAATTCTATCATAATTTTGACAAGACTTTCTTGTTGCTTTTTCCTAATTTTATAGAAGAATTTGGTGGTTTACTAACCGATACTGAAGACATAAAATTAAAGCAAGGAGAATTAATGAATACCGAATTGCGAATTTTTGCCCTAATTCGTTTAGGAATATCCGATAGCGTTAAAATTGCCGAATTTCTACGATATTCCTTATCAACTATCTATAATTACAGAACCAAACTAAGGAATAAAGCATTAGGCCCAAGAGATGAGTTTGAAGCCAATGTAATGCGAATAGGAACAGATAAATAGAAAATTGTACTTTCAAGATAGCTGCCTTTTGACTCTTTTTTTTGGGTCAAAAGGCTTTTTTTATACTACTAAACTACTACTTTTTTTGATGTAAAGTATATAGTAAATAATTGTAAATCAATAAATTAACATTGTAAGTTATGATTTTTAGCTACCAAATTATTTTAGTAAAAATAGGTGCGTCGAAATCGTTTTAAATTTGGTTAACCAAAGAAGTTAAAGCAAATTATTAATTTTATTAAAGCAACCAAATGAAACATTTCTTTTTATTAATCGGGCTCTGTTTGACATCGAATGCCTTGTTAGCACAGCTGCTAAAATCGCCCAACCAGCAATTGCAAATGGAGTTTTCTTTGCAAAATGATGGAACTCCCGGCTACAGTTTAAAATACAAAGACAAAATAGTCATTAAGCCAAGCAAATTGGGATTAGAACTGAAAGACGACACGAAATCTTTATTGAATGATTTTGTGATTGCAGACACAAAGACGACTACTTTTGATGAAATCTGGAAACCGGTTTGGGGAGAAGTAGCCAGTATTCGTAACCATTATAACGAATTGGCAGTTACACTAAACCAAAAAGGAACCGACAGGCAAATGGTAATTCGTTTTCGTTTATTTGACGAAGGTTTAGGATTTCGCTATGAATTTCCTTTGCAAAAGAACCTTACTTATTTCGTAATTAAAGAAGAGCGAAGCCAGTTTGCTATGAATGGCGATCATACGGCATTTTGGATTCCCGGGGATTATGATACTCAGGAATATGATTATACCACTTCTAAACTTTCTGAAATTAGAGGTTTGACTCAAAAAGCAACCACCGAAAATGTTTCCCAACAATCTTTTTCGCCTACGGGAGTTCAAACGGCTTTGATGATGAAATCCGCTGATGGATTGTTTATCAACCTGCATGAGGCAGCTTTGATCAATTATTCCTGTATGCATCTCAATTTGGATGATAAAAACATGGTTTTTGAATCTTGGTTAACTCCGGATGCTAAAGGAGATAAGGGCTATATGCAGGCACCTTGCCAGTCGCCATGGAGAACAATTATGGTGAGTGATGATGCCAGAGAAATTTTGGCTTCCAAAATGACTTTGAATCTAAACGATCCTTGTAAAATTGAGGACACTTCATGGATAAAACCTGTGAAATATATTGGCGTTTGGTGGGAAATGATTACCGGAAAAAGTACTTGGGCTTATACTGATGAATATCCAACAGTGCAATTAGGCGTAACCGATTTTGCAAAAGCGAAACCTAACGGAAAACACGGTGCTAATACAGCTAATGTGAAAAAACACATTGATTTTGCTGCTGCAAATGGCTTTGATGCTGTATTAGTTGAAGGTTGGAATGAAGGTTGGGAAGACTGGTTTGGACATTCTAAAGATTATGTTTTTGATTTTGTAACTCCGTATCCGGATTTTGATGTAAAAGGAATTCATGAATATGCGAAATCTAAAGGAATCAAAATGATTATGCATCATGAAACTTCCGGTTCTACACGCAATTATGAGCGTCATATGGACAAAGCTTATCAGTTTATGAAAGATAATGGTTATGACGCAGTAAAAAGTGGTTATGTAGGACCAATTTTGCCAAGAGGCGAAAACCATTACAATCAATGGATTGTAAATCATTATCAATACGCAATAGAAAAAGCGGCCGATTATAAAATCATGGTCAATGCGCATGAGGCTATTCGTCCAACCGGTATATGTAGAACCTATCCTAATTTAATTGGAAATGAATCAGCTAGAGGAACAGAGTATCAGGCCTTTGGAGGATCTAAACCAAATCACGTAACCATTTTGCCATTTACCCGATTAATTGGAGGACCAATGGATTATACGCCAGGAATTTTTGAAATGGATATCAGTAAAATCAATCCGGAGAATACTTCGCATTTAAATAGCACATTGGCAAATCAATTGGCTTTATATGTAACAATGTACAGTCCGTTACAAATGGCTGCCGATTTACCTGAGAATTATAATCGTTTTCCTGATGCATTTCAATTCATCAAAGATGTTGCGGTTGACTGGAGTGATAGTAAATATTTAGAAGCCGAACCGGGACAATATATTACTGTAGCCCGAAAAGCCAAGGGAACAAACAATTGGTTTATTGGAAATGTAAATGGCGAAACGTCTCGTGTATCTTCCATCAATTTTGATTTCCTTGAAAAAGGGAAAAAGTACGAAGCCACTATTTATTCCGATGCTAAAAATGCACATTATAAAACCAATCCGCAGGCTTTTAGTATTCGTAAAATGAATGTGACTAACAAAACCAAGTTGAGTCAGTTTTCTGCGCCGGGAGGTGGTTATGCCATCAGTGTGATTGAAATTAAATAACCAATTCATTTCGTATTAAGTAATGTTTTAGAAAACACAGCTGTTTAAAAAGATACTTTTGGACAGTTGTTCTAAAAACACGTCCAAAAAACAAATAGTAGTTTTTTAGTGCTTCTTAAAAAATAAACAATGCGTATTTATTTGTAACTTTAATTAGTGAATCAATAAAAAAACATTCTTTATTTTCAGTAATATTAAAATTAGGACAAAGGTCTCTAAATTTTTAAAAAAAGGAATAAATTCAATTTTTTTACTACAATATCGCTACTTTTTTTATTAATTAAAAAACCGGCAAACCATTGTTTTATAGTGTTTTACGTGTTTTTAAAGGGCTGAATTAACTACATTTTAACAGCTGAAAAAATAGTCCGTTCGGAAACGATATAATTTTACAATATCGAAATCGGAGAAGTATTAGGATGTAAATAATATCGAACGGATTTCTAAAAAAAAACTAACATTTATTAACAACCAAAAAAACCAAATTATGGTACAAATGAAAAAAAGTATGTTTTACATTTTACTTTTATGTAACATACTGTTTATTATGCCAAGTGTAGTTGCACAAACTACAGCAAAAAAAATTAGCGGCCTTGTCGTAGATCAAAAGGGAGAACCTCTAATTGGAGCAAGCGTCCTGATTAAAGGAACAAATATTGGAACTATTACTGATGTTAATGGAGAATTTGCCTTACCTCTATCTGGCAAATCAACAACGGTTCAAGTTTCGTTTATTGGATATACTGCTAAAGAAGTAGTTGCCGGAGAACAAAAACTTCGCATAGTACTTTCGGAAGATTCTAATGAGTTGAAAGAAGTGGTGGTACAAGTAGGATATGGAACCGTAAAGAAAAAAGATGCTACGGGTTCAGTTTCTCAAATCTCTGCTAAAGAATTCAACAAAGGACAAAACGTAACTCCTGAGAGTTTAATCAGCGGACGTATTTCCGGAGTAAATGTTACAGGAGGAGGAGCTCCGGGAGCTAAAGCCGATATTCGTATTCGTGGAGGTTCTTCCTTAAATGCATCTAATGATCCATTGATTATTTTAGATGGATTACCTTTGAGTAATACTGTACCTTCAGGTTCAACAAGTATTTTGTCTACAATTGACCCTAATGATATTGAATCTTTTACAATTCTTAAAGATGCCTCGGCAGCAGCTATTTATGGTTCACGTGCCGCCAATGGGGTAATTGTAATTACTACTAAAAAAGGAAGTAAAGGTGGTGTAAAAGTAAATTTTAGTTCTCAAGTAGGGGTGAATACCGTAGCTAATACGGTAGATGTACTAAGTGCAGACCAATTTAGAACAGTAGTTAATGAAAAAGGATCAGCTGCTCAAAAAGCTTTGTTAGGTACTGCGAATACCAATTGGCAGGACGAAATTTTTCATACCGCTTTAACAACTAACAATAATATTTCAATTAGCGGTTCTTTGTTTAATAAATTACCAATTCGCTTATCGGTAGGAAATGTGAACAATCCGGGGATTCTTAAAAATACCAGTTTCGAGAGAACAACTACTTCCTTGTCTTTGAATCCAGTGTTATTTGACAATCATTTAAAAATTGATATTAGTGCAAATTTATCTTTTGCTAAAAACAGATTTCAGGATGAAGATGCAGTAATTGGAAGTGCTATTGGATTTGATCCAACTCAGTCTGTATATGCTGCAGGTTCGCGTTACGGTGGTTATTTTGAATGGTTAGAACCTAATGGGAATTTACCTTTATTACCTGCCAGAAACCCTGTTGCCCGATTGAATCAGGATGAAAGAAGAGCTACTTCTACCAGAAAATGGGGAAATATCCGATTGGATTATAAATTCCATTTCTTTGAAGATTTACACTTTATCACTGAGGCAGGAATAGACCGTTTTGACAGTGATGGATATACAAGAGTTAGTACGGAAAGTGCTTTAGGATATCAGCCTAATTCTTTTTCTAACGGTAACTGGGTGAATTTAGGGAATTATTCTACTTATACTGATGCCCTTCAAAATAAAAACCTGAACAGTTATTTTAATTATACTAAAGATTTTGGGAAATGGAAAGTAGATGCAACAGCAGGTTACAACTATCAATTATTCCAAAAAGTGAAATATGAATCAGGCGAAACCACGCAACCTAATCCAAATGAGGATGTGACTACAGATCCGGATATTAATTTGCAGTCTTATTTTGGTCGTTTGAATTTAGGTTATGACAGTCGTTATTTACTAACAGTAAACTATAGAAGAGACGGAACTTCCCGTTTTTCTAAGGCAAATCGTTGGGGTAATTTTGCCGGTGGAGCTTTTGCCTGGAATCTTGCTGAAGAGGCTTTCTTAAAAGATAATAAAACGATTTCAACTTTAAAATTGCGTTTAGGATACGGAACAACGGGGCAACAGGATATTTCAGCTTCTTATGACTATTTGACCAGAGTTACTTTAGGATCTATTAATACCCAATACATTTTCGGAAATACGGTTTATTCAACAGCACGACCTGAAGGATACAATCAAAATATCAAATGGGAGGAATTGTCTGAAAAGAATATAGGTTTGGATTATGGATTCCTGGATAACAGAATTTCAGGATCGATTAACTACTTTGATAAAAAATCAAGTGATTTATTAGCGGATGTATTGGTGCCTGATGGCGCTAATTTAAGAAACCAGGGATTTTTTAATATTGGTAGTGTACGAACAAAAGGACTTGAATTCAGTATTCAGTCAGACATTGTTAAAAATGACAATTTAACCTGGAATTTGGCCTTCAATACTACATACATTGATCAAAAAATTTCCAATTTGGGTCAAACCGTGGAAGGTTTCACTGGATATGCTGTAGGTGATATTAAGGGAGGTAGCGGAAATCAAATTCAAATTAATTCGGTAGGATTTGCTCCTAATTCCTTCTTAGTTTATGAACAATTATACGATGCTAATAAAAAACCTATTCCAGGGGCTTATGTAGACCGAAACGATGATGGAATTATTGACGCAAGCGACCGTTACAGATTCCATAAGGCGGCACCTGATTATACTTTTGGATTGTTTTCAAGTGTAAACTACAAAAAATTTGATTTTGTAATGAACTGGAGAGCGAGCACAGGAAATTACATTTTTGATAATGTAAGCTCAGACAAAGGGTATTTAAAAGCGGGATTGCGAAGAGACACTGATTTAGCTAATATCAGTTCAGATTATTTGAATACAGGTTTTGATTTTGAAGACAACGGTACACAACGTTATTTGTCTAATTATTTTGTGAAAGATGCTTCTTTTATCAAATTGGATAACGTTACGCTTGGTTATACCATGGATAAAGCAGTGTTGAAAGTAGTGAATCTAAGATTTTCAGCAGGGGTTCAGAATGTATTTACTATAACCAAATACGATGGCTTAGATCCTGAAAAATTCAACGGAATTGATGGTAATATTTATCCTCGTGCCAGAACGTATTTGTTTGGTGTCAATGCAAGTTTCTAAGAGCGAATTAAAAATCAAAAAAATTAAATAAAATGAAAATTTCATTCAAATATATAACCATTTTATTCCTGTGTATTTTAGGAATGAATATGACATTAGTATCGTGTACAAGCGATTTAGATGTTACCCCGAAAGATGATGATGAGTTCCTTTCTGAAGCTTTTTTTCAAGATCAGGATTCTTACAAACAGGTTTTAGCTAAATTATACGCAGGTTTGTATGTAGGTGGTAATGATGGAGATAGCAAGGCAGATATTGCAGGAATTGGAGGGGATTTTAGTAGCTATTTACGTCTGCTTTTTGTAAATCAGGAGTTCACCACAGACGAAGCGGTTATTGCCTGGGCAGATGGTACTTTACCAACTTTAAATACGCAAACCTGGTCTCCAAATAACGAATTTTTATACGGAACTTTTTCCAGAGCTTTCTATGAAATTAGTTTGGCCAATGAATTTTTAAGACAAACTACTGATGAAAAACTGACTGCTCGCGGAGTAGATTCCAGTTTGAAAACAGATATCGCTTATTTTAGAGCAGAAGCCCGTTTTTTAAGAGCGTTTTCTTATGCTAATCTGATGGATATTTTTGGTAATGTGCCTATTACTACTGAAAATGACCCTGTAGGCTTCTTTTATCCGGAACAAAAAACCAGAGCCGAAGTTTTTGCTTATGTAGAAAGTGAATTGAAAGATTTGGATGCCAGTTTAATGGCTTCTAAAACCAATGAATACGGACGAATTGATAAAACCGCTGCTAAGTTTTTATTGGCAAAAATTTATCTGAATGCCAAAGTTTATACTGGAACTGAAAAATATAATGAGGCAGCTGCTTTGTGTGCTGATATCATCAATAATTCGGCCTATACTTTCGCTAATGTGCCTTACCGTTATTTGTTTAGTGCCAATAATGATCGTAACGGTGCACAGTCGGAATTCATATTTCCTGTTGTAAGCGATGGAAATGCTATCAGAGCTACCGGAGGTGGTATGAGTTTTATTTTACATGCTTCTATTGGAGGAAGTATGGATGCTTCCCAATATGGTATGAATGGGGGTTGGTATGGAATCAGAACAAGAAAAGAATTTGTAAACTTATTCCCGGATGCAACTGCAACTGCTGATAAAAGAGGTACTTTCTATACTGATGGTCAAACTTTAGATATTAATAATATTGGAACATTTACCGATGGTTATGCAGTAACCAAGTTTACCAATGTAAATTCAGATGGATCAGCAGCGCAACGTAATGATATTCCGGATACTGATTTCCCAATGTTCCGTTTATCTGATGCAATGTTAATGTATGCCGAATGTGCAGTTAGAGGGGCTTCAGGTACTAATATGACTACTGCAGTTGGCTATATTAATCAGTTAAGAAACAGAGCTCAGGCATCTACTGTTACATCTGAAGAGGTGGATTTGGATTTCATTTTGGATGAACGCGCTCGAGAATTATTTTGGGAATGTCACAGACGAACTGACTTAATTCGTTTTGGCAAATTTACTGGTGGTGATAAAATATGGCAATGGAAAGGTGGCGTAAAAGATGGTGTTGCTACAGCTTCTTTCAGAGATTTAATGCCAATTCCTGCTAAAACCATTCAGGCAAATCCAACTTTGAAACAAAATCCAGGGTATTCAAACTAATCACGACAAAAGATGAAAAATATATTTAAAATAGTAATTGCATTACTAAGTGTCTTGTTTGTATCATGTAACGCTGATGCAGTTGATAATCGTCCAATATTGGAAGGCCTTACAGTTCCTAATATAACAGCTCCTACTACAGGAAAAACTTTTGTGCTTGCTGAGGCAAATGCAACTACAGAGGTTGACAAGTTTGTTTGGTCTCCGGCAGAATATTCACATGATGTAGTGGTAAATTACACTTTGATGATGGATGTTAAAGGAGGGGATTTTTCTGAACCACAAATTTTAGCCACCACCAGTGATGTTACTGAAGCCTCTGTTTCAGTGAAAACTTTAAATCAGGCTGGGATTGCTTTAGGGGCGGTTCCTGGTACTGCTTCGCAATATGATATTAAAGTAAAGTATAATGTAATGGGAACAGAAACTATGGTTTCTCAAAATACTTTGACTGTAACTATAACAGCCTATTCAGGATTGGTGCCTTATCCACATACTGATTGGTATTTGGTAGGTGATGCTACTGCTGCAGGTTGGGATACCAATAAAGGAAATCAACCACTTTTTAGAAGTGGGTCGAATTCAAATTTATACAAGTTTACGGGGTATTTTAATGCCGGTTATTTTAAAGTGATTTCCAAATTAGGAAGTTGGGCTCCAATGTACGGAGGTTCAGGAGGTAGTTTAGTGTATAGAGCAACAGATTCTGATGGTGACCCGGCAAGTATAAATATTGCTACGGCGGGTTATTATACTTTCACCATGAATGTACAAACGCTGACTTATACATTAGTGGCTTATGATGCTTCAGCTGCTACTGTTTATCCAACTGTAGGTTTAATTGGTTCATCAAGAACGGGTACAGGAGCAGGATGGGACGAAGATACCGATATGACTCCATCTTCTTTTAATCCTCATTATTGGACGCTGACAGTTAGTTTGTTTGATGGGGAAACTAAGTTCAGAGCCAATAACGGCTGGGATGTAAATTGGGGAGGAGACACTGCATTTAGTGGATTCCCTGCAAATGGTACAAGTGGAGGAAATATTCCTGTGGCCAAATCAAAATACAAAGTATTCTTTAATGATTTAGACGGAAGTTATCTGATGATTCCTAATCAGCAATAATGGATTTAAAATAATGTAAAAGGCTATCTTCTGATAGCCTTTTTTTTCCTAATCAATTTATCATGAGAAAAAAAATACTACTACTTAGTTGTTTTTTTTCAATCATAGCTTTTGCCCAACAACAAACAGTTAGCTATACTGTAAGTCCGGCTATTTTTGAAGAAACAACAGCAATTACTATTACCATTATCGGAAATAGTATTAATGAATCGACCTGGGGAATAACCGACAATTCTTTGTATATGTGGGCCTGGGGATTTGCTCTTGATGATTCTACTTCCAAAGGAACTCCAAACAATGGGACATGGGAAGCCTCTTCCGAAGCAAGTAAATTTACCTATAATGCTGCAACAGATACCTATACCAAAACCATAACTCCATCTAACTATTATAATACAACGGGATTAGGGAAAATAGGTTTGTTGATTAAAGCTAAAAATGGAAACGGAGACAAAAAGTCACAAGACATTTTGGTTGAGGTGGGCGGTTATCAGTTGACTTTGACTGCTCCTCAGGAAAATAGTACCACAATTATTGCTTCAGCTGCTAATTTTACCATTTCAGCGACAAATTCAGGTGGCAATGCCGCCTATGTTTTGAAAGCCAACGGGACTACGATTAATTCCAATGCGAGTACGGCTGCTTTTTCCTTTACACATTCCGCCATAACAACAAACCAAAATTATGAATTACAAGTTACGCAAGGAGCAACGGTTTTAACCAAGAAATTTTCGGTTGTAATCAATCCAAATACCATTTCGGAGGCTATGGCTGCTGGTTTGGAAGACGGAATTAATTATAATTTATCCGATGCTACAAAAGCAACTTTGGTTTTGGATGCTCCCGGAAAGGATTTTGTTTATGTGGCCGGAAGCTTTAATAACTGGCAGCCAACTTCGGCTTATGCCATGAAAAAAGACCCGAGCAGTGGTAAGTTTTGGTTGGAAGTAACGGGTTTAACTACTGGAGCCAATTATACCTATCAATATTGGGTGGTAGATCAAACACCATTGGCAAATTCGCCTACTATGGTTAAAACAGCTGATCCCTATTCGACCCTGATACTTTCACCTTTTGATGATTTAGGGATTTCTGCAACCACTTATCCTAATTTACCAGCCTATCCTTCGGGACAAAACTATGAGGTAACTGTATTAAAAACGGGACAAGCTGCCTATAATTGGCAGCTGACTAATTTTACTAAACCAGAAAAAGAAAAATTAGTAGTATATGAGGTTTTAGTGCGTGATTTTGACGCCCATCGCAATTTTCAGGATTTGATAAATCGAATGGATTATTTCAAAAAATTGAAAATTAATGCGATCGAATTGATGCCGGTGATGGAGTTTGAAGGTAATGAAAGTTGGGGGTACAATACATCTTTTCATATGGCTTTGGATAAGTTTTATGGAACTTCAGATAAGTTAAAAGAGCTAATCGATTTGTGTCACCAAAATGGAATTGCTGTGATTTTGGATGTGGCATTGAACCATGCCTTTGGCAGAAATCCTATGGTGCGCATGTGGATGAACGATCCGGATGGTGATGGTTTTGGTTCGCCAACAAGCGAGAATCCGTATTTTAATACTGTGGCCAAACACAGTTATAACGTAGGGGAAGATTTTAACCATCAGCAAATCCGAACTCAGAATTATGTAAAAAGAGTGATTAAGCATTGGATTCAGGAATATCATATTGATGGTTTTCGTTGGGATTTGACCAAAGGCTTTACTCAAAATTGTACGGCTGCCGATGAAAGTTGTACTAATGCTTATCAACAGGATCGGGTGGATGTTTTAAAGTCCTATGCCGATTATTCCTGGAGTCTGGATCCAACACATTATACCATTTTTGAACATTTAGGAACGGATGCTGAAGAACAACAATGGGCAAATTATCGAATAGCTGAGTCGCCAAGTAAAGGCATTATGTTATGGGGAAAAATGACCAATGAATACAATGAACTTTCGATGGGCTATACCGCTAACATTGCCAGAATAAACAGCAGCAGCAGAGGCTTCACTAAAAACCGATTGATGGGTTTTGCCGAAAGTCATGACGAAGAACGATTGATGTATAAAAACCTGCAATACGGAAATTCAGCTAATGCGACTCATAATGTGAAAACTTTGAACACAGCTTTATCCAGAATGTCAGCAATTGGGGCAGTTTCATTATTGGTTCCGGGGCCTAAGATGATTTGGCATTTTGGTGAATTGGGTTATGAAAATTCTATTTTTAGTTGTACAGATGGAACCGTAAATACTTCATCGGATGCAACAGCTGGTGATTGTAAATTGGCTACCAAACAGCAACCGCAATGGGTTAATAATTGGGTGACCAATGACAATCGTTATAAGATCTATTCCGATTGGGCTCGAATGATTAAACTTAAAACCGAAGAGGCAGTTTTTTCCGGTACAGTTACAATGCCAAATAGCAGTTCGTTAACAAAAAACATAAAAATTACCGATGCTTCATTGCCAGCAAATAGTCTAAAAGATGTTGTGGTTCTGGCTAATTTTGATGTAACTGCTCAAAATGTTGCTACCGGATTTCCTTATACGGGCGAATGGTATAATTTGATGGATAATTCTGTGTGGAATGTCACCAATGTGAATGATCCTATTAGTATTCCGGCCGGTCATTATAGAATTTACGGGAATAAGCCTGCTTTTGCAGCCACAGTTCCTTTTGCATTGCCTGCGGATAATTTTACCATTGAATCCAAATCAGAAACCTGCGCCAATAAGAAAAATGGACAATTCAATATCACGGCATTGCAATCATACAACTATGTAGCCACCATTAATAATGTCAATTATAATTTTGTCAATAATAGCCTTACGGTTGCTGATTTAGCTCCGGGAACTTATGCTGTTTGTATTAGTATTCCCGGTAAAACTTTCGAACAATGTTTTACTATTATTATAAATCCTGGAGGAACTTTAACTGGTAAATCAACAGTTTCAGCAAATAAAATAGCGGTTGAAATTACTGAAGGGACTGCGCCTTATCAGGTGATTGTAAATGGAATTACTCAATTCGAGACCAATTCAAATTCCTTTTCTGTTGCGGTTCTGGGAGGAGATGTGCTAGAAGTGAAAACCTCCGTACCATGCGAAGGAACATTTTCCCAAACGGTTTCGGCTAATGTAATTGCATATCCAAATCCGGTTCAGGATGAATTGACACTTTTTGCTCCAACTTCAAAAAATGAAATCAATATCAGTCTGTATGCTATGAATGGCCAATTGATTTCTAGCGAAAATTATCCCGTTGTGAATCAAAAAGTAGTCTTGTATCTAGGAAAACTAGCGGCGTCAGTTTATATAGCTAAAGTTAATGCTGAAGCCTCATCTACAATTACCATAATAAAACAATAGACATGAAAAAATATATCTATTTAGTAGCGACAGTCTCTATGTTGTTTTCCTGCGGTGGAGGTGATTCATCATCAGATACAACTTCGACGAATACAGCGCCAAGCATTCCAACATTGACCGCGCCCACAAACAATCAACTGTGTATTAATAATGCGGTAAGTTTTGAGTGGAATGCTGCAACCGATGCCGAAAATAATCCGATAACCTACCAAATTCAAGTTGCAACTGATAATCAGTTTACCCAAATTGTGCAAACAGCTGAAGGTACAGCGCTTAATAAAAGCTTTACTTTGAATAAAGGGACAGCTTATTATTGGAGAGTGAAAGCAACCGATAGTAAAAATGTTTCCAGTAATTATTCCAATACATATAGTTTTTATACAGAGGGCGATGCAGTAAGTAATCATGCTCCCTTTTTGCCAGAAATAGTGCAACCAGAAATGAATTCGATTCTTAATGCTTCAACTGCAACACTTAAATGGTCTGCTTCCGATGTTGATGTCAATGATGTGCTGGTATATGATGTGTATTGTGGGACTGCTGCCTCTCCAACGACAAAGGTTGGTGCAAATTTGACAACTCCTTCGGTCACAGTTAATGCATTACAGCCAGCGACTAATTATTATTGGAAAGTGGTGGTTAAGGATAACAAAGGAGGAGAAACCATAGGTCAAATTTGGAATTTTAAAACCAATTAAATGAGAGAATCGATGAAAAAAATAAATAAGTTATCAAATTGGAGCTTTTGGTTATTAGTTTTTATTTCGATAAATAGTTGGAGCCAAATTCAAAGAGTAGAACCACCATTTTGGTATGCAGGGATGAACAATCCCGAACTTCAGATTTTATTTTATGGAGAAAATATAGCTGAAAATGAAGTTTCGGTTTCCAATGGAATTTCAATTAAATCCGTCCAAAAAACGGAGAATCCCAATTATATTTTTGTAACTATTGATACAAAAGATGTTGCTCCACAGGAAATGCTATTTTCTTTTTCTAAAAATAAAAAAGTCACTTTTACCAAGAAATATGCGTTAAAACAGCGAAGAGAAAACTCGGCTTCACGTCAAAGTTACGATTCTTCAGACCTGATTTATTTGCTCATGCCAGATCGTTTTGCGAATGGGAATTCAAAAAATGACAATCATAAAGCGATGCTTGAAAAGGCTAACAGGGATAATCCGTCTAGCAGACATGGTGGCGATATCGAAGGGGTTATTCGAAATTTGGATTACATTCAGGAGTTGGGAGCAACGGCGCTCTGGGCTACACCACTATGTGAAGATAACGATTCTCAGGGTTCTTATCATGGTTATGCACAATCAGATGTGTATCGTATTGATCCAAGATATGGGACAAACGAGGAATATCTGAAATTATCATCAGAATTGCACAAAAGAAAGATGAAACTCATCATGGATTATGTAACCAATCATTGGGGCATGGAACATTGGATGATGAAGGATTTGCCCACTTATGACTGGATTCATCAGTTTCCGGGTTATGCGCAAACGAATTATCGAATGACCACCCAATTTGATCCCAATGCTTCCAAAAAGGATGCAAAATTGTGTGCGGACGGCTGGTTTGTAAAATCGATGCCCGATTTGAATCAATCGAATCCATTAGTATTGAATTATTTAATTCAAAATGCGATTTGGTGGATTGAATATGCCAATTTGGATGGATTTCGCGTAGATACGTATTCCTATAATGATAAGGAAGGAATTGCCAAATGGACCAAAGCCATCACCGATGAATATCCAAATTTTAATATTGTGGGCGAAGTGTGGATGCAAGATCAGGCGCAAATGGCCTATTGGCAAAAAGACAGCAAAATAGGCGCCATTCAAAACTATAATTCCAATTTACCCAGCGTAATGGATTTTACACTTATGGATGCTTTAACTGTGGCATTCAATGAAAATCAATCTGATTGGGACAAGGGGCTTTTTAGAATTTACAATAATTTCACAAATGATTTTTTGTATCCAAACACTAATAATTTGTTGACCTTTTTTGAAAATCATGATACTAACCGTTTTAACGAATTGTATGAGAATGATTTTAAAAAATACCAAATGGCAATGTCTATTTTGGCTACAGTAAGGGGGATTCCTCAATTGTATTATGGTTCTGAAATTGGTATGGCTGGAAATAAAAAGGATGGTGACGGCAATATCCGACAGGATTTTCCAGGAGGATGGGATGGAGATGTAAACAATGCATTTACTAAAGCCGGAAGAACTGCGCAACAACAGCAGTTTTTTGATTTTACTTCCAAATTATTTCAATGGCGTAAGACTAGTGAAGCAGTACATTTTGGAAAAATGACACATTATGTGCCCGAAAATAATGTCTATGTGTATTTTAGATTTACCGATAGTAAAACGGTGATGGTTGTGGTTAATAATAACTTGATTTCGAGTGAAATAAATCCAATACGTTTTCAGGATAATATAAAAGATTTTAAAACAGGAAAAGATGTTTTCTCCGGGAAACAGATGAATCTAGAGAATAATATTGTAGTGGAAGGTCAATCCGTTTTAGTAATGGAATTAGAGTGAAAATGAAGGCCTAAATCAATTTTTGAAAATTAACTCTTGAAAATGGAATAATAAGCCAAGTTTATCTGTAAATTAGCTATACAAAAGTTATTAATCAAAAAATCATATTATGAGAATTTCCGGCTTGTTTTGTTTATTGTTGGCCTGTATTTGTTTAGAAAGTTGTAAAAACGATCAAAGCGAAAAAAACGCTAAGGCTGCTAAAGAAAAAGAAGAAATAGTAGTAAGTTCGACCTGCTACAAAGCTATGTATGAGAATGATACTATCGATTTAAAAGTGAATACACTAAAAAGCGGAAAAGTATCAGGGGATTTGGTGATGAAAATGTTTGCTAATCCTAAAAAAATAGGAGAAATTTATGGAGAATATCATGGTGATACCTTGTTAGTTAGTTACACTTTTATTGATGAAGGAAATGAAAAAGTGACCTATAAAAATCCAATGGCATTTTTGAAAAAAGATAGTTTATTGGTTTTAGGTAATGGTAAAATGGAAACTTCGATGGGAGCCACTTATTTTGTTAAAGGTGAACCAATAGATTTTGAAAATGTAAAGTATAAATTTTCAACTGTTGATTGTGTTGCGAAATAATACAACGAATGTATAAAAAAGAAAAAGCCTGTAAAATTTATTTACAGGCTTTTTTTGTGGAGAATACCGGATTCGAACCGGTCGCCTCTACGCTGCCAGCGTAGCGCTCTAGCCAAATGAGCTAATCCCCCGTAGCTGGGGCAAATATAATATTTTATAGTATTCAAAAAACAACTTTTGAAAAAAGTATTGATTCAAACGAATATTTTTAACTTTACCTGATAATCTACGCTAAAATGAATATGCAAGACGCTAAAGGTTCAGTAAATATATTTATCAAAAATAAAATTGCTACGGTCGAATTTGGGCATCCGGCAAGTAACTCTTTCCCCCGTTCTTTATTGGATTTATTAACTAATGAAATTAGTCAATTAAGTTTTAATGATGAGGTTAATCTAATCGTTTTAAAGAGTCATGGAACTGCCGCTTTTTGTGCAGGAGCATCTTTTGATGAGTTGTTAGCAGTTTCAAATGAGGAAGAAGGATTGGCTTTTTTTTCCGGTTTTGCTCATTTAATTAATGCCATGCGTTCTTGTTCTAAGTTGGTTATAGGACGTATTCACGGTAAAGCAGTAGGAGGAGGAGTGGGAATTGCAGCTGCCTGTGATTATGTTTTTGCAACCGAAAATGCCGCTGTTAAATTATCGGAATTAGCCATCGGAATAGGGCCATTTGTAATTGAACCTGCAGTTTCTAGAAAAATTGGTAAAACGGCAATGATTGAAATGACCTTAAATCCGCAAGAATGGAAGTCGGCTTCATGGGCAAAACAAAAAGGTTTGTATGCTGAGGTTTTCGAAAATGCTGTATTGTTGGATAACGCTATTGTTGATTTCTCCACTAAATTAGCCTCCTATAATCCGCAGGCTTTGAATGAGATGAAAAAAGTTATCTGGGAAGGTACTGGTCATTGGGATACTTTATTGTTAGAGCGTGCTGCAATATCGGGTCAATTAGTGTTGTCTGATTTTACCAGAAAAGCCTTGGAACAGTTTAAGAAATAAAAAATTAAACTTCAATATTTTAAATTCCAAATTCCAAGATGAAATTCAAAATTATTGGGATTTGGAATTTTTCTTTATTTGGAATTTATTATTTAAACAGTTATTAATTTGTAAATTTGCGGTCAAAATAAAACTACGATGAGTAAAATCAGAATTACAAAACAATTTAGTTTCGAAACCGGTCATGCGCTTTACGGCTATGACGGAAAATGTAAAAATGTACATGGTCATAGTTATAAATTGTCTGTAACCGTTATTGGTTCTCCTATTACGAATCGTAATGATGTCAAATTTGGGATGGTTATCGATTTTGGTGATTTAAAAAAAATCGTCAAAGAAGAGGTTGTTGATCAGTTTGATCACGCTACGGTTTTCAACGAAACTACACCGCATATTGAGTTGGCAAAAGAATTGCAAAATCGCGGTCATCACGTAATTCTGGTTGATTATCAACCTACTTCTGAGAATATGGTTATTGATTTTGCACAAAGAATTAAAAGCAGATTGCCACAAGGAATAGACCTTTTTTCATTAAAATTACAAGAAACAGATTCCTCTTTTGCAGAATGGTTTGCTAGTGATAATTTGTAAAAACTCCAAGTTTTAAGTTCCAAAAACCAAACGACAACACCTTGATGAAAAAAATCTATTTTGCATCCGACCAACATTTTGGTGCTCCTACAGCCGAATTGAGTTTTCCTCGCGAACAAAAATTCGTCGCCTGGCTTGATGAGGTTAAAAAAGATGCAGAAGCAATTTTTCTTTTAGGGGATTTATTTGATTTCTGGTTTGAATATAAAACTGTTATACCTAAGGGTTTTGTTCGTGTTTTAGGCAAATTGGCTGAAATTCGCGACAGCGGAATTCCAATTTATTTCTTTGTTGGAAATCACGATTTGTGGATGGAGGATTATTTTGAGAAAGAATTAAATATTCCCGTTTATCACGATAATCAAGAGTTTACCTTTAACGGAAAAACTTTTTTAATTGGTCATGGCGATGGAAAAGGTCCCGGTGATTTGGGTTATAAACGCATGAAAAAAGTGTTTACGAATCCTTTTTCCAAATGGCTTTTTAGATGGTTGCATCCTGATGTAGGAGTTCGCTTAGCACAATATCTTTCGGTTAAAAATAAACTGATTTCAGGAGAATCTGATGTGAAATTTTTAGGCGAAGACAACGAATGGCTAATTTTGTATGCCAAACGAAAATTAGAAACTAAACATTATAATTATTTGGTTTTTGGCCACCGCCATTTGCCTATGATTCATCCTGTGGGACCAAATTCTGATTATGTAAATTTAGGAGATTGGATTTCTTATTTTACTTATGGTGTTTTTGACGGTGAAAATTTTGAAATTAAAACTTTCGAAAATTAATTTTGCCCCTCTCCCCAAAGGTATTTTTCCATTTCGATTTTAAAAATTGTTCCGTTTATTAAATCCTGTATTTGTTTTAATTCACTTATTGAAACAGATAAATCAAGTGGATATAACGGTGTTTTTAAAAGAAATTTGCAATTCCAATTTTTTAACGTGCAATCTTCACAACAGCTGTTTTTGTTTATACTTTCAATAATTAGAAAATTAAAATCTTTCAATTCATTGAGGTTAAAAAACAATCCGATTTCCTTAATGATAAGTTGAACTCTCTCCGGAATGATTCCTTCTTTTTTTTCCCAATAAAAAGCAATTCCTATACTATTGAGGTAGATTTGATGTATTTGTTCCATAACATTTTGATGTTTGAAACAAATATAATCATTATTTATAATAATTCTAAATAATTAAATTAGAAAATTGCGTTAAAAAACTATCCTCTTAGCTGATTTTTGACCATTGCTATCATCGAGTCAAGGTCGGTTTTGTTAGTGTCAATAGCGATACTATTGTTACCATAAGGTTCGTATTTTTCAGGTATTGTTACCGAAAATAATCCTAAAACCGGAGTTTGTGAAGCACAAGCCAGGTGCATAATTCCACTGTCGGCACCAATGAAAACTTCAGTATTAGCTATAAATGCCGCTATTTCACGAACGTCTTTACTGTAAAAAGATGGTGCTTTAAAGTTTATTTGAGAAACATTTTCTACAGGTAAAACTTCCACGATATTATAATCAGGGAAAGTAGTAGTTAATTTTTCATAAACCGGATTCCACCATTTAGGGCTGTAGCATTTTGCGCCAGTTGCAAAAGTAAAAATGGAAATGGTTTTTTTGTTATTTGGAACAATTTGGTCTAATATTTCTTTAGCATCCTGAAGTTCCTGATCGCTTAGTTTGATATTAATTGTTGGAATTTCTTTTTGCAGATTTTGAAATCCAAGTTGATTCAAATAATGACGAAACTCATAAATAGGATATTTTGCCATGTGTTTGTAGTCGGAATGATTTTGAACAATTTCCTCATTTAACTCTCCAAAGAATTTAAAATCAGCATTAGCAAATTGTGTAGACAAACGTCCTGATGAGGAACCCTTGTCGATATTAATTACTAAGTCGTATTTCTTTTGTTTTATTTTAAACCAAACTTTAATATAATTGATTAATTCATTAAATGGTTTTCGAGGTAAAACAATGAAATTTTCTACAGATGGGTAGTTTTTAAATACGATAGGTCCTAAACCTCCTTTTATAAAAATATCAATTTTGCAATTCGGAAAAGTATTGTTGATTTCCTGAACTAATGGAGTGATAAGAAGTAAATTTCCAAGTCTATGATTGGGACGATTGATTAATACATTTTTAAAATCTGCTTTGACATTACTATTTAATTTAGTAGCGCCAATATTTTTCGTTAGACTATGGGTGATGTTTCTTCTTACTTGATTAATTGATGTTTTAAAGCTCATATTTTTTATAATGATTCGAAAGTACTCAAGAGTAAATCGGTTGGTTTACTATAGGGTTAAAATTTATTTTAATTATTTTCGTCTTTCTCGTGTTCTTCAATGTCTTTTGTCAAATCAAGTTTTCTAAAAGTTGGTGAGATAAGTCCAGTTGTTATCACAACTAATAGTGTCATGCTTCCGCCAAAAACTACTGCAGTAACAGTTCCCATCAATCGGGCTGTTAATCCACTTTCGAATGCACCTAATTCATTTGAAGAACCTACAAACATTGAGTTTACAGCCGAAACTCTTCCTCGCATGTTGTCGGGTGTTTTAATGTGTAAGATAGTTTGACGAATTACCACCGAAATACCGTCGAAAACTCCACTGAAAAATAGTGCTAAAAGTGAAACCCAGAAAAATGTAGATAAACCGAAAATGATGATGCAAACTCCAAATCCAAAAATAGCTCCAAGCAATTTTATTCCTGCATTTTTACTTAAAGGAACATAGGCTGTAATCAGCATAGTCAGGAAAGCACCAACAGCTGGAGCGGCTCTTAGAAAACCAAAACCTTCCGGTCCTACTTTTAAGATATCTTGTGCAAAAACAGGTAATAAAGCCACAGCACCACCAAAAAGCACCGCAACCATATCCAGTGTTATTGCTCCTAAAACGGTTTTATTGTTAAATACAAATTTGATTCCTTCTCCTAAGCTTTGCATTACCGGTTCTCCAATTTTAGTATTGAGAATTGGTTTTTTGCTAATTTGTGATAAAGCTAACAGTGCCATTACGGAACAGGCAAAAACCAAGCACAAAGACCAATGCACTCCCATCAGTGTGATGGAAAATCCTGCAACAGCTGGACCTACTACTGAACCAATTTGCCATACAGTACTGCTCCAGGTGGCTGCATTAGGATAAACTTTTTTAGGAACTATTAATGACATCAGTGAAAAGATAGTTGGTCCAAGGAATGCTCTCACTAATCCCCCTAAAAATACTAGAAAATAAATGCTGTATAAAATGATTTGTTTTGAAAATCCCTCCACTACTGCTGGCCATGTCAAAAGGAATAGTCCAAAACTAATCACTGAGAATCCAAAAATACATTTCATCAACAAAGCTTTTTTCTCTTTTTGATCTACAATATGTCCGGCAAATAAGGCTAGTGATACGGCCGGAATCACTTCCATTAAACCAATAATTCCTAATGATAGCGCATCTTTAGTAATGCTGTAAACTTCCCATTCGATGACTATAAATTGCATGGACCAGGCAAAAACCATGGCAAAGCGAAGAAATAAAAAGGTGTTGAATTCTTTGTATCGCAAGGCTGCGTAAGGATCTTTTTTATCTGTTTTTTTTGAAGTCATTACTGAATACTTTTAAGTCGTAATTGTATAGAAACAGTACCATTCCATTCGTTTTCATCAATGCAGTAAGCAATCTGAAATGGTTTTTGATCGGTGGTTAAGTTTATTTTATTGCCTAAGCCAAAACCTATCGCAGCTACACCAGCTATTTCAGGACTATGGGGCTGTTTTACAAACAGTTTCAAATGTTCTTCTCCCTGACCTAATCTTTTAGCATAGCCAGTGTCAATAACATTTTTGCTTAAAAAAACAGGTGTCATATTCATAGGACCAAAGGGTTCGAACTGTTTTAAGATTCTGCAAAGTTTAGGTGTGATATCCGAAAAATTAATTTCGGCATCAATCTCAATTTCAGGAATAAGTTGTTCGGGGTGGATGGTTTTTTGAACCTGTGCCTCGAAAGCTTCTTTGAAAGCGTCATAATTTTCAGCTTTCAACGTCATTCCAGCTGCATACATATGTCCGCCAAATTGTTCCAAATGTTCCGAGCAGGCTTCTAAGGCATTATAAACATCAAATCCTTTTACTGAACGGGCCGAAGCGGCATATTTATCTCCGCTTTTGGTGAAAACCAAAGTAGGACGATAGTAGGTTTCGATTAATCGGGAAGCCACAATTCCTATGACACCTTTGTGCCAGTCTTCTTGATAAACTACGGTTGTAAAACGCTCTTGCTCCTGATTTTTTTCGATTTGTTGAAATGCCTCTTTGGTAATTTGTTTGTCTAAATCTTTTCGGTCAGCATTGTATTGCTCGATTTCTGAAGCAAATTGTTGTGCCTGTTCAAAATCAAATTCGCTAAGTAATTTTACTGCATGATTTCCATGTTTAATACGTCCTGCGGCATTGATTCTGGGAGCTATGATAAAAACAACATCAGTAATGTCTAATTTTTGTTTTTTGATTTGGTGAACCAATGCTTTGATTCCCGGTCTTGGATTGTTGTTGATGACTTGTAAACCAAAATAAGCCAATACTCGGTTTTCTCCAGTAATAGGTACAATATCAGCTGCGATCGCAGTAGCTACTAAATCGAGATACGGAACTAAATCTTCAATGCTTTCTCCTCGATTAGTACCTAAGGCCTGGATTAATTTGAAACCTACTCCGCAACCGCATAATTCATCATAAGGATAAGAACAATCGTTTCTTTTAGGGTCAAGAACCGCAACGGCTTCAGGTAAAGTATCTCCCGGACGGTGGTGGTCGCAGATGATGAAATCGATATTTCGTTCTTTGGCGTAGGCCACATGATCAATCGATTTAATACCGCAATCCAGCGCAATAATTAATGTAAATTCGTTATCATCGGCAAAGTCAATTCCTTTATAGGAAACACCATAACCTTCGTCATAACGATCCGGAATATAGGTGGCTATATCAGGATAAAAACTTTTTAGATATGAAGAAACTAAGGAAACAGCCGTCGTTCCATCTACATCATAATCGCCAAAAACAAGGATACGCTCCTGATTTTCGATGGCTTTTTCAATGCGGGCAACAGCTTTATCCATATCTTTCATCAAATATGGATCATGTAAATGCTCTAGAGAAGGGCGAAAAAAATGTTTAGCCTCTTCAAAAGTTTCAATTCCGCGTTGTACTAATAACTGTGCCACAAAATTGTCAACATTTAAGGCTTGTGCTAAATGTTTGATTTTGTCTTCTGACGGTTTGGGTTTAAGAGTCCAACGCATTTGATTTTAGATTTTGGTTCCGATAGCTATCGGGATAGATTTTAAAATGTAGCAATTTAAAAGCTACATTCTGAAATCTAATATATTTTTATTTTAATTCTAAAGCTGTTCCTTCAAACTGTATCCCGTTCCAGCCGTGAACCATAAAATTTCTGATATTTTGGTGGTTGGTTCCTTCAGGGTCGCCTAAAACTTCGTCGCGGTAAAAAGCACCAAAACAAGCCAATGTTTCATCCTGAGATAAGTTTTGTAATTGTGCAAAAGCAAATAATTTACAAGAACCTGAATTGGTTCCGGCAGCGTTATGTGTATTCCCGTTTTGGAAAGCTGTTGGGGTAAAATCGTAGTTGGCTTCGATTACTTCAATAGTTTCGGGAAATGTTATTGATTCTGGTGTTTGTTTTAGTTTTTCTAAGAAAGTTTGGATATTCATGGGTTGTATTTAATGTTTTTGCCACAGATTAGAAAGATTTTAAGGATTTTGTACTTTGTTAATCTTTGTAATAGGTGACTTAATTTTAGTTTTTGAAATTTTATTTATTGTCAGAAATTGAAAAAAATTTTATCTGTGTTAATCCTTTAAATCTGTGGCTTTGTTTCTATTCTTCGTCTTTTTGAAATTTATTTTTCTTGGCTTCTTTTACAATTGGTTTTCCGGCAACTACCACTACAATTTCACCACGTGGAGCTGTTTTTTCAAAATGTGCCAAAACTTCTTTGACGGTTCCTCTTCGATTTTCTTCGTGAAGTTTAGAGAGTTCTCGGGAAACACATATCTGGCGGTCTTCACCAAAATAAGTCACAAATTCAGCCAGTGTTTTAACTAATTTATGCGGAGAAACGTATAAAATCATTGTTCTGGTTTCTTCGGCTAATTCTAAATAACGGGTTTGACGTCCTTTTTTTTCAGGTAAAAAACCTTCAAAAACAAATTTATCGTTAGGCAAACCGCTGTTGACTAATGCTGGAACAAAAGCTGTTGCGCCAGGAAGACATTCCACAGCAATTCCGTTTTCAACACAAGCACGGGTTAGTAAAAAACCGGGATCAGATATGGCTGGTGTTCCGGCATCTGAAATCAATGCAATGTTTTCACCCGCTTTTAGCCTCGAAATCAGATTTTCAATTGTTTTGTGCTCATTGTGCATGTGATGACTGTGCATGTGCGTGCTAATCTCAAAATGCTTCAAGAGTTTTCCGCTGGTACGGGTATCTTCGGCAAGAATCAAATCGACTTCTTTCAGAATCCTAATGGCTCTGAATGTCATGTCTTCGAGATTACCTATGGGCGTTGGAACGATATATAATTTTGGCATAAACTAGATGTTCTAGACTGTTTTTAAAGGAATTTTTTTTCAATTATTTCCATAAAACGATCTTCGTATTCTTCCTTTCCTTGCCAGTTATTGTAATCCGGTTTTACCATATCGTCAATGAAACTTTTGGTTTCGTAAAAATTATCAAATGTGATTAACTGGCTCATCACACGATTGTAATCTTCATTGCTGTTACCAAAAAGATGTTTTACAAAAGCAATTCGGTCGTTTAAGTCAATTTCGATTCCTTTCGAAAATTTATCATTTAAAGTAGTTGCTTTTGGAGCTGTTTTTTCGGCAGTTTCAACTGCTTTTTCAATTGGAGTTTCTTCGGTTTTTGGTGCTTCAAAAACAATTTCCTTTGTTGAAGCAACCGGAATTTCATCTACTTTAACAAAATCAGGTTCGCTATAATCTAAACCTAATAATTCCTCAAATGAAATTTGTAATGGTTCAGGTTTCTTAGTTTCTTCTGGTTCCTGAGTAAGTTCAAAAGCAGCTTTGAAAGCAGGGATTTCTACCACTTCCTCGGTAGCTTTTTCTTCGATTTCTTCTTGAATTTCTTCTTCGGCTTCTATTTCAGGTTCTTGTTCCTCAAATTCAATATCGTTATTTTCTGATTCTAATTCAGCTTCTTCGAGAGCAATTATTTCTTCCGAAGGAATTTCATCGTCAGGACTTTCTGTTTCGATTGGAGCTTCAGGAGTTTCAGTTGCAATTGGTTCCTGAATTTCTTCCGGAGTTTCTTCGATTACAGTTGTATCTTGAGTTGTTTGGGTTTCAATTGGCAAAGAGGCTTCTTCTTTATTGTAGATGTTTTCGATATCTTTTTCAATTTCACTATAACTTCCAATTGTAGGTTTTACATCAGCATAGTTCTCTTCTATGAATCTTAAAACAGCTAGTTTTTCATATAGTTTTTGGGTTTCCAAATACAATTGATTGATGTCGGATTTATCTTTTAGTTGTAAAATTCGGTGCGCAATGCTAATTAAATCGGCTTCTAATCTTTTTTTCATAATAGTTAAATTATAGTATGTATTTTGGCGAATGTCATTTAGTTTACAAAACAAGTAAAGATTTGTACGATTGCTTTTTAATAAAGCAGTTATGAATCTTTGAATTGCTAAAAATTTTCTACTTTTGAGAAAGTGTAAAAGTATGAAATCTTAAGCCGATTTTGTGTACACAAAGTAATAAAAACTATTCATTTTTTAAGTTAGAAAAATACAAAATGTTTCTCGAAAATACAGTAAATCATAAAGAGCAATTTGGTTGGATTGAAGTAATTTGCGGTTCCATGTTTTCGGGCAAAACAGAAGAATTGATACGTAGATTAAAAAGAGCACAATTTGCCAAACAAAAAGTAGAAATTTTTAAACCTGAAGTAGATACCCGATACCATCAGGATATGGTGGTTTCACATGATGCTAACGAAATTCGTTCTACACCGGTTCCTGCTGCGGCTAATATTGCAATTTTGGCTCAGGGCTGTGACGTAGTTGGGATTGATGAAGCACAGTTTTTTGATGACGAAATTGTAACAGTTTGTAATGATTTAGCTAATCAGGGTATTCGTGTTATTGTGGCAGGATTAGATATGGATTTTAAAGGAAATCCTTTTGGCCCAATGCCGGCATTAATGGCTACCGCCGAATATGTGACCAAAGTACATGCTGTTTGTACGAGAACCGGAAATCTGGCGCATTATAGTTTTAGAAAAGCGGCAAATGATAAATTGGTTTTATTAGGCGAAACAGAAGAATACGAACCTTTGAGCCGTGCGGCTTATTTTGATGCAATGCAAAAAAATCAGCAGGAATAAATTTTGTTGAAACTAAAATTTTATAAGAAATTAAGAAAATGATATAATTAATGGTAGTGAGTCTTGTTAGTATCTTTGTATAGTAGTAACTTATTAAATTATAAAGTCATGAAATATTTTTATGTATTGTTAGTTTCTTTAATGATTATTTCCTGCAAGAAAGCAGATAAAGCGGGAGTAATGGATGAAAGTAAGGCGAGTATTGATTCAATGAAACAAGCTAGCATAGATTCTATGAAAATGGAAATGGTGAAGCAAAAAGCTATCGATTCTATGAAAATAGAAATGGAAAAACAACAAGCTGCTAAAGAGAAAGAAGTGGTTGTTGTAAATAATCAGGCGCCAGCTCCTGCAAAAAAGAAATGGAGTAATACTGCTAAAGGTGCTGTAATTGGTGCGGGTGTAGGTGCGGCTACTGGAGCTATTATCAGCAAGAAGAAAGGTGAAGGAGCTATTATTGGTGGTTTGGCGGGTGCTGGTGTAGGTGCCGGAACCGGAGCCATCATTGATGGTAAACAAGAATAAAAAGCATTTTTTTGTATAAAGAAAAAGGCTGATTCAAATTTGAATCGTCCTTTTTCTTTGCTATAATTTTGTTAGATTTTCTTTCTCATCCTCGCCACAGGAATATCCAATTGCTCACGGTATTTAGCTATGGTTCTTCGGGCAATAGGATAACCTTTTTCTTTGAGAATTTCGGCAAGTTGATCATCCGGAAGCGGTTTTTTCTTGTCTTCTTCCTCAATAACATTTTGCAATATTTTTTTGATTTCCAAAGTCGAAACATCTTCTCCCTGATCGTTTTTCATCGCTTCCGAGAAAAATTCCTTTATCAGTTTAGTGCCATAAGGCGTTTCTACATATTTACTGTTGGCCACACGGGAAACCGTTGAAATATCAAGCCCAACAATATCTGCAATGTCTTTCAGAATCATGGGTTTTAATTTGGTTTCATCGCCATCTAAGAAATATTCTTCCTGATAATGCATGATAGCATTCATGGTTATAAACAGTGTTTCCTGACGTTGTCTAATAGCATCAATAAACCATTTGGCCGAATCCAATTTTTGTTTGATGAATTGCACTGCTTCTTTTTGAGCGCCTGATTTATCACGAGAATCTTTATAGGTTTGCAACATTTCCTGATAATCCTTAGAAACATGCAACGAAGGAGCATTTCTCCCATTTAAGGTAAGTTCCAGTTCGTTGTCTATAATTCGGATGGCAAAATCAGGAACTACATTTTCGGTAATTTTATTATTTCCGGTAAAACCTCCACCTGGTTTAGGATTTAGTTTTTCTATTTCGTAAATCGCTTTTTTAAGCTGTTCATTCGAAATACTGTATTTCTGAATCAGTTTGTCGTAATGTTTTTTGGTAAAAGCATCAAATTGGTTTTCGATAATATCAGCGGCTAAATCAACCGATTCTGTAGGGGTTTTATGTTTTAGTTGCAATAACAAACATTCTTGTAAATCACGTGCGCCCACACCAGAAGGTTCTAATTCATGAATAACATGTAGCATACGTTCTACCATGTATTCATCGGTATAAATTCCCTGAGTAAACGCCATATCATCTACCATGTCAGGAATACTTCGGCGTATATAGCCCATATCGTCAATGCTGCCCACTAGGAATTCAGCAATTTCTCTTTCGTGATCGTCTAAGATAAAAGTATTCAATTGATTGATTAAATCCTGATGAAAACTAATTGGAGCTGCCAATGGCGATTCGCGCGATTCATCGTCGTCGCTGTAATTATTCGCTTGTGTTTTATAATCCGGAGTGTCGTCGTCGCTTAGATATTCGTCAATATTAATATCATCGGCATCAATACTTTCGGAGTCATCGTAATCATCATAATCATCGTTTTCAAACTCGTCTTTTTCGTATTCCTCTTCTTCTTTTCCGGATTCCAGCGCCGGATTTTCATTCATTTCTTCTAAAAGACGTTGTTCAAAAGCCTGCGTAGGCAATTGAATTAACTTCATCAGCTGGATTTGCTGTGGAGATAATTTTTGGGATAATTTTAAATTTAAAAATTGCTTAAGCATATTTCTGGTTATGGGTTATGAGTTATGGGTTATGAGTTTAGACTTGCTTCATTCATAACTTCTAACATCTAACTTTTTTTATTTTTAATAGCGAAATTTTCCCGCTTAACTTTTAACAAATAACGTATAACTTCTTCCTAGAATTCAGCATTCATTGGTGTTCTAGGGAACGGAATTACATCACGAATATTAGTCATCCCCGTTACAAATAATACCAGTCTTTCAAACCCTAGTCCGAAACCGGAGTGAACCGCACTACCAAATCTTCGGGTATCAAGGTACCACCATAATTCTTCTTCACTAATTCCTAAGGCTTTCATTTTTTCGACTAAAACTTCAAAGCGTTCCTCTCTTTGTGAGCCTCCTACAATTTCACCAATTCCAGGGAAAAGGATGTCCATGGCGCGAACGGTTTTTCCGTCTTCGTTTAAACGCATATAGAACGCTTTTATTTTAGCCGGATAATCAAACAGGATTACGGGACATTTGAAATGCTTTTCTACCAGATAACGCTCGTGTTCACTTTGTAAATCGGCGCCCCATTCGTCAATGCTGTATTGAAATTTTTTCTTTTTGTTTGGAGTCGAATTTCTCAAAATATCGATGGCTTCGGTATAAGAAATGCGTTTGAAATTGTTTTCTAAAACAAAATTCAATTTTTCAAGCAAAGTCATTTCGCTTCTTTCGGCTTGTGGTTTTGATTTTTCTTCTTCTAGGAGTCGGCTTTCTAGAAATTTCAAATCATCAGCGCAATGGTCTAAAGCATATTTGATTACATAGCGAATAAAATCTTCGGCCAAATCCATATTGTCATTCAAATCATTGAAAGCCACCTCAGGTTCAATCATCCAGAATTCAGCCAAATGGCGCGAAGTATTTGAGTTTTCTGCTCTAAACGTTGGTCCAAAAGTATAAATCTGTCCCAAAGCCATGGCAAAAGTTTCTCCTTCCAGCTGTCCTGAAACCGTTAAGTTAGTATGTTTTCCAAAGAAATCTTTTTTGTAATCAATGTTTCCGTCTTCGTTTTTTGGCAAATTGTCTAACGGCAGCGAAGTCACCTGAAACATTTCGCCGGCACCTTCAGCATCGGCACCTGTGATAATAGGTGTGTTGACATACACAAATCCTTTTTGTTGAAAATAGCTGTGCACTGCAAATGATAATACTGAACGTACTCTCATAATTGCTCCAAAAGCATTAGTTCTTACTCTAAGGTGTGCATTTTCACGTAAAAATTCTAAGGAATGTTTTTTAGGTTGCATTGGGAATTTCTCAGCATCAGAATCTCCAAGGATTTCTAATTCAGAAACCTTGATTTCATATTTCTGACCGGCTCCTTTGCTTTCTACCAAACTTCCGGTTACCGAAATTGCCGCTCCGGTAGTAATCTTTTTTAGCGTTTCGTCCGGAGTATTTTCAAAATCAACCACACATTGTATGTTGTTGATGGTCGAACCATCATTCAAAGCAATAAATTGATTGTTTCTAAAAGTGCGCACCCAGCCTTTTGTATTCACTTCAGCAAGGGTTGTGGTACTGTTTAGTAAGTCTTTAACTTTTGTGTGTCTCATTTTGGGTAGCGTTGATTTAAAATAGTCTCACGTTCTACATGCAAATATAAATCTTTTGAAGTTATTTTTTAGGAGGTATTTCTCGCTATCCGTTACAATCTTTTGTGCCGAACCCCGGCATAAAAGGATTTTCACTATTATCGGGGCTAGGGAATAGTGGAATTATCGTTTATCATCAAAAAATGGATTTTAATCCATCCACAATTGACGGTAATTTTTTGGAGTACCGTAGGTACGGAATATTTAATTTGAAAAAGAAATGTTTTAAAGTATGGTAACCCCAAAGTTGTCTTTCCGGCGAAGAAGGAATCTTCACAATCAAAATCTATTCAAATAAGGAATTAAGAAATTCTAAATTTGGGTTTATTGTTTTTATTAAATTGATTTTCTTTTCTCTACGCCAACCTTTAATTTCTTTTTCTCTGGCAATAGCTTCCTGAATCCAAGTGAATTTTTCGAAATACAATAAATAATGAACATGGTATTTTGATGCAAAAGTTTTATTATCCGATTCTATGTTTTCGGTATGCTGTTGTAATCTAATTTTTAGATGATTTGTTACACCAGTGTATAAAACTGTTTTGGCTTTGTTTGTAATGATGTAAATATAATACGTATGATAACCTTCTTGAAATTGCATTGGCTAATTAGTTTTAGGTTAATTTCTTTGCGGAGATTCCTCCTACGTCGGAATGACAAAATGCGTGTTATGCGAAATATCACAATGATTACTAATCCACAAACTTACCATTTCAGTGAAGGAAAATACAAGTATTAGCGTTTTGTAGTTATCCCCAACAGTTTGTCCACAAACTTGTCATTCCGAAGAAGGAGGAATCTCATCAAGTATTTTTATAAACTCCTATTTATGAGTACAGACTGAATATTTGAGTTGCAAACGCTACGATTTTTCTTTTTAATTTAATTAGGTACTCGATGTAGTCAAGCAGCAGTTGGTGAACCTAAAAGACTAGACAATACCGCCAATTGTCGGCTGACTTTTGTTAGCGGCTACACATCTCTGTTTCGTTAATGAATTTGTCCTTTCGCTTTTAGCCATACTATTTCAAGTCCTGTTGCTTGTCTAATTTTTTCAAGTTCTTCTGAAGTGTAATAGCCAAGCACAAAGTCTTGTCCTCCAGTATTGAAAAATGTAAATCGCCCCTTTGTTTTATATTTATCTGCCAAGGTTTGTACTTTATCAAATATTCCACCGTCTGCCCAGTCGTTGTCAACTTTTAATTCCCATTTATAGCTGTCGCCTTTGCAAGTGAAAGAAACCCAAGCTTTACCTTCTTCGATGTTAACATAGTCTTCAATATTCTCAAATAATAATTCTCCATTAGTTATTCTTGAAATATTTTTCATAATGTCAACATATGCTCCATGGTCTTCAATTGCTTCAAGGTCAAAGTCCCAACATTTATTTGTTAATGGTGTCCAAGGTTCTCTTTCAATTGTCGAACCGAGAGTTTGATACATTAAATGATATGGTTGGTCTTCAAATTCTTTGTGTTTGTTTTTCCAACGATTGATATCAGATGTGTCTATACCTTGATTTAAAGTAAATCCAAGTTGTTTAAAGGTTTCAAATTGTTCTTCAAATGTTGGTTTAGAGTTTTTTTTATCTGCATTGGTTTTACTGTTACATCCAAACAGCCCAAGCAGTCCGGTTATTATTCCCATTGTAATTATTTTTTGTATCGTCGTCATTTTGTGTTGCCGCTAATTCATATGTAAACGAAATAAATCTTTTGCTGTCCGTTTTTATTTAGATTTACATGCGAAGTTTTTTTTCAAATATATAAAAATAGTCCTGTGAAAAAACAAAAAAATCCTGTCTCATTCCTAAAAACGAGACGGGATTTTAAGTATTATGGAAATGAAATTTTAACTATTCTTCTCTAATTCCAAAATCAAATTAGCAATTAGTGCCGTCCATCCGGTTTGATGGGAAGCACCAAGACCTTTTCCGGTATCGCCATCAAAAAATTCATAGAATAGGTGTTCGTTTTTAAAATGTTCATTTTTGGCAAAATGCATTTCGCAATCATCCGAATGGTATTGGAATTTACCTTCTCCATTTCTTTCAAAAAGTTTGATTAAACGTTTCGTTAGTTCGTTGGCAATTTCATTCAGGTTTAGTTTGTTGCCGGAACCCGTTGGGAATTCGTAGATGTATGTTGGCCCATAAAAAGTATAATATTTACGCAACGACTGAATAATCATATAATTCAACGGCATCCAGATTGGGCCGCGCCAGTTAGAGTTTCCTCCAAACATATTCGAACGGCTTTCTCCTGGTTCGTACTGAATTTGATGCGAACCGTTAAATACAAACGGATGGTCTTTATGGAATTTAGAAAGCGAACGAATTCCGAATTCAGATAAAAACTCATTTTCGTCTAATAAGCGAATTAAAAGATGTTCTAATCTAAAACCGCGCATGATAGAAAACAAGAAGTTTCCGTCTTGATTGGCTTTTTCTAAATTAGAAATTAAGGAGGCAAGATCCGGTCTGGTTCTTATAATTTCATTCGCTCTTCTTCTAAAATCCTGTAATTGATCGAATAAATCTTTATGCATGATTTCGACTGCAAATAAAGGAATGACACCCACTAAAGAGCGTACTCTTAAACGTTCTGATTTACCGTTAGACATTTTAACCACATCATAATAAAAATTGTCCTCGTCGTCCCAAAGTGAAATGTCTTTTTTACCTATGTGGTGCATGGCCCAGGCAATATTTAAAAAGTGTCGGAAATACTTAGCCGAAACCTCTTCGTAGATTTTGTTGGTTTTCGCCAGTTCTAGCGACATACGCAACATATTCAATGAAAACATGGCCATCCAACTTGTTGCATCGGCCTGTTGCATTTTCTTAATTCCTTCCGGCATATGATTGCGGTCAAAAACCCCAATGTTGTCCAGTCCTAAAAATCCACCTTCAAACAAGTCAGTTCCGCTGGTATCTTTTTGATTTACCCACCAAGTAAAATTGATGGTGAGTTTTAAGAATGCTTTTTCCAGAAAAGCAGTGTCTGCTACACCAGTTCGGTTTTTATCTTTTTCGTAAACCGTCCACACCGCCCAGGAATGCACCGGAGGATTCACATCGCTAAAATTCCATTCATAAGCTGGAATTTGTCCGTTAGGGTGCATGTAGCTTTCCTGCAATACTAAAAGTAGTTGTTGTTTAGCAAAGAAAGGATCGATTTCGACAAAAGAAGCCATGTGAAAAGCCAAATCCCATGCGGCATACCAAGGATATTCCCATTTGTCGGGCATCGAAATTACGTGGCGATTATTAAGGTGTTGCCAGCTGTAATTGCGCAGATTAGTTCTGTGTGCCGGAGATTCTTCGTTGCCGCCAAAGAGCCATTTGTGGATGTTGAAATAATAAAATTGCTTGGTCCACAACAAACCTGAAAATGCACTTTTTGCAATGGCACGATGGGCTTCAGGTATTCTTTCGTTGATGGTCTCGTTATAGAAATTTTCGCATTCTGTTTTTCGTTGGTCAAAAATGGCGTCAAAATCATGCCAGGGATTATCAAGCCAGTTATTAGTTAAACGAACACGGATGCTTTTTTCTTCACCCGGGTTTAATTCTAATTGGTGCCAAATAGCTGTTTTTGTGCCTTTTTTTTCAGGATTTACGGTAGGCTGTCCGTTGATAATGTGGTTGTTGATACCGTCTTTGACATATCCATATTCATTAGCAAATCCATAAATACGTTCGTTATTGGTTTCGTTTTCACAAAATAACTGCTCGCCATTTTCATGGTAAAAATAAAAATCACCAATGCGGCTGCTTTTGGAAAGAATGGCATTATGTGCTACCGATTCCATATTTGGTCGGGGATGGCGATTGTTGTGTTTCCAGAAATTACGAAACCAAAAATGTGGCAATACATGGATTTTTGCTTTTTCATTTCCACGGTTTACCACAGTTACTTTCATCAAAATATCATCAATATCGGCTTTGGCGTATTCGATATAACAATCAAAATAGGCATTGTCTTTAAAAGCGTTGCTGTCCAGAATTTCAAATTCGTTTTCGTCGCGGCTGCGTCTGTTGTTATTGACCAAGTCGCTATACGGAAATTCGTTTTGCGGGTATTTATAGAGGTATTTATTATAAGTGTGAGTAGGGGTAGAAACTTGATGAAAATACAATTCTTTGACATCTTCACCGTGATTTCCTTGATTATTGGTTAAACCAAATAGGCGTTCTTTTAAGATAGGATCTTTGCCGTTCCAAAAAGCCGGAGCCAGACACAATATTTCGCGGGAATCACAAAATCCACCAATGCCTTCCTCGCCCCAGCGAAAAGCATTACTGCGCGCCTTGTCATGGTCAATAAATTCCCAAGCTTCACCGTGTTCACTGTAATCTTCACGTACAGTTCCCCATTGTCTTTCGGCAAGATAAGGACCCCATTTTTTCCAATTTCTGTAATTATTAGCAACGGCCAATCTTTCTGTTTCTGAAGTGGTATGAGTCATATAATCTTATTCTTTGTGGTATTTTAAATTTAAAAACCTTTGTTTTGAAAGTCATTATTTGATTTGATTTTCTCAATGGTCTTTAGTAAAAATAAGATTTTTTTCCACAAATGATTGTATGAAGGATAACTATTAACTATTTGTTGTTATTGTTAGGAATCTTTTCTTGTTTCTAAAAAAAAGATGCTGTTTTTTTGATGAAGTGGTAGTTGTTATTCTACTAAATTCCCCTCTCGATAACTGTATTTTTGCGTTCCGTCTTGTTTATAAAGAATTCCGTTGTGTTTTTTACTGCCTTTCCACTCGCCTGTAAATTTTTCCCCATTGGCATAAAACATCGTTCCCTGACCGTGTTGTTTGTTTTTTTCAAAATGACCGGTATACGTATCTCCATTAGGCCAGTTGTAGGTTCCTAGTCCTGCTCGAAAGCCTTCTTTCCATTCACCGGTATATTTTTCTTTGTTTTCGTATGAAATTGTTCCTTGTCCGTACATTTGGTCATCTTTAAATTCCCCAATGTATTTTTGTTTTGGATCAATGTACGTTCCTTTGCCGTTAAGCTTTCCATTCTTCCATTCACCGCTATAACTAAAGCCTATTGTAGTATTTGTAAGTGTACCATTTCCATCTAATTTGCCTTCTTTCCATTGACCAGTGTATTTCCGGCCATCTTTATACGTTTCTATCCCTTGACCATTTGGTTTTCCCTCTTTAAAATCGCCTGTATAAACGGTTCCGTTTGGGTATTTTCTAGTCCCTTGACCATTTGGTTTTCCCTCTTTAAAATCACCTGTATAAACATCTCCATTTTGGTTTATTCGGGTTCCTTTACCATTATATTTGGTGCCAGTATACATTGCGTTTTTAATAAAAATAACAAATCCTAAGTCATCACCTATGCCAGAATTCCATTTGCCAACATATCTAGTGCCATCTGGTGTGTAAAAAACACCTTGTCCAAAGAATTTGCTGTCTTTCCATTCGCCAATATATTTGTTGCCTATAGTATAAATTATTGCGCCTTTCCCGAAAAAATGGCCTTCTTTAAAATTGCCATTATATTTAAATCCATTTCTAACTTCATAAGATCCGTTTCCATCCAGTCTATTGTTTTTCCAGTTTCCTTCGGCTACATTGCCTTTAAAATTGGCTTTGCCTTTTCCGCTTGCTATTTTGGTCACTCCATCGTATATAAATTCGCCTTTGTAATAACCACAGTTGTTGGGAAAAGGACAGATGTATATAGAGTCATTTTCGGTCGTTTTATTTGTTTTTTCTTGACTAGTTGTGTTTTGTGCGTGACAAATAAAGCAAACTACTAAGAGAAGAGAGGATAAAGTTTTGGTCATTTTAGAATTGGTTTATAATTTAAGCTATTTCAAATATATTGATTTTTCAAAACAACTTGTAAGAAAAAGCTTTTTTAAAAACAAAAAACTTCCCACTTTTTAAAGGCAGGAAGTTTTATATCGATTAGAAATAGTTTTCTATTTTTTTGGAATAGTGGGATTATCTGTAGTTGGGATAGGGATATTCAGGTTGTAATTAGGGAATCGGGTATATACTTTTTCATTCATGTCAAAGAAAACACCCCAGTAATCAGCTCCGTTAACCCATACTCTTACGGTAAAATTAACCGAAGTCCCCAGAGAGGCTAATCCAATAAATGGAGCTGGTTCTTTTAGGATTCGGTTGTCTTCAGCAATGAAGTCATTAATGGCTTTTTTGAAATTTTCAACATTATCACCGTGAGAAATTCCAAAAATCCAGTCAACTCTACGAGTGGGCTCAGTAGAAAAATTGGTTAATGCACCTGTTGAAAGGGGGCCGTTAGGTATAATTACTAATTTTTTATCGGCAGTATTAAGCAAGGTGGAGAAAATGGTAATCTCTTTTACAGTTCCTACGAATCCCTGAGCTTCAATGGTATCTCCTATTTTAAATGGCTTCAAAATTAAGATGATAACGCCTCCGGCAAAATTTTGTAACGTTCCCGATAAAGCCATACCCACAGCTAAACCAGCAGCTCCCAAAATCGCTACAAAAGAAGTCATTTGGATACCAATCATCCCCATGACAGTTACGAAAACTAAGGCTTTTAAAGCTATATTAGTAAGACTTTTTAAAAATGGAATCAGTGATTGGTCAATTTTAGATTTTTCTAAAGATTTACCAACGGCTTTCGTAGCGATTTTAGTAAACCATAATCCAATTACTAAAACGATGATTCCGCCGGCTAGTTTTGGAGCGTATTCAAATCCAAAATCTATTGTCTTATCGATGTATTTATTGGCTAATGTAACTTGTTGTTCTATTAACATTTTGTTTCTTTTTTAGAAAAGTTTAGAAAATTTTCTCTTTTTTCAAAGCATCAATTTCTTCATCGCTATGTTCGATGATGTCAATTTTTGGTTCGATGAATTCTTGTTCGTTTGCCAAAGTTTTGTTTAAAGTCAATACCAAAGCAGGTAGTAACATCAGGTTAGATAACATTCCGAATAAAAGTGTTAACGAAATTAATCCTCCCAATGCGATGGTTCCTCCAAAACTCGACAGCATAAATACCGAAAACCCAAAGAACAATACGATAGAAGTATAAAACATACTCAATCCGGCATCGTTAAAAGTAGCATAAACTGATTTACGGATTTTCCAATTGTTTTTCTTTAACTCTTCTCGGTATTGAGCCAGGAAGCGAACGGTGTCGTCAACTGAAAGTCCAAACGCAATTCCGAATACTAATATTGTAGAGGGTTTTAACGGAATGTCTAAAAAGCCCATTAATCCTGCAGTTAACAACAACGGTAGTAAATTGGGGATGATAGAAACCAAAATCATCTTAAACGAACGGAACATGAATCCGATTAAAAGTGCTGTTAAGAAAAAGGCAAAAACCAGTGATGATAGCAAATTGTCTAATAAATAACCCGTTCCTTTTTGGAAAACAAGTGCTTTTCCGGTAATGGTCACATTATAGCGGTCCGGAGGGAAAATCTTATTCGCTTCTTTGCGAATTTCGGCTTCGATTTTAGGAATCGCTCCTCCATTATCATCACGCATAAAAGTGGTAATTCGAGCAAATTGGCCAGTCGAATCTACATAACTTTTCATCAGGTTTTCTTTAGAATTTTTCGTCGCATTTTTTGCGTAAGACAAAATGAATCCCTGTTCCTGAGAAGTAGGCAAATCGTAATATTCGGGATTTCCGTTGTAATAGGCTTGCTTCGAATATTTGACTAAATTGACAATAGAAATTGGTTTTGATAATTCCGGAATTTCATCAATAGCTTGTTCTAATTCGTCCATTCTTCGAAGTGTAGAGAGCTTCATTACTCCTTTTTTACGTTTGGTATCAATCATGATTTCCAAAGGCATAACGCCGTCAAATTCATTTTCGAAGAAAGTAATATCCTGAAAGAATGCTTCTTTTTTAGGCATATCTTCAATCAAACTTCCTGAAATACGCATTTCGTAAATTCCGATGATGCTGATAACCAATAATGAAATCGCAACTACATAAATCGAAAAACGGTTGTGTTTTACGTTATGCAGAATCCAATCCATGAAATTTTTTACTGATCCACGGTCTAGGTGTTCAATATGACGGTCTTTTGGTGCAGGAATATAACTGTGGAAAATTGGAATAACAATAATGCATAAAAGGAATAATAGCAAAATGTTAATCGAGGTTACATTTCCAAATTCAATCAGCAATTTATTATTCGAAGTAATAAAGGTGAAAAATCCAATAGCTGTAGTCACATTAGTCATCAAGGTTGCCATACCAATTTTGGTAGTTACCCTTTGCAAAGCTTTTACTTTATTGCGGTGTACTTTGTATTCCTGATGGTATTTGTTAGTCAGGAAAATACAGTTTGGAATCCCAATAACAATAATTAATGATGGTACTAAAGCGGTTAAAACGGTGATTTCGTAGTTCATTAATCCCAGAACTCCAAAGGACCACATTACACCGATAATCACAATAATCATCGAAATTAAAGTAGCTCTGAAACTTCTGAAAAAGAAGAAAAACAATAATGAAGTGACTAATAATGAAGCGCCAATGAAAAGACTGATTTCGTCAGTAATGGTTTTGGCATTTAAAGTTCGAATGTATGGCATACCCGAAACACGCAAATCGATGTTGGTTTCTTTTTCGAACTTTTCAATTGCCGGAACTAATTTTTCCAGAATATAATCTTTACGGGCTTTGGTATTTACAATCTTCTTGTCCATGTAAATGGCCGAACGAATACTTCCCGATTTTTTGTTAAAGAGTAAACCTTCATAAAAAGGCATGTCATTAAACAGTTCTTTCTTGATTTTTTCAAGATAAGCTTTGTTAGCTGTTTTGTTTTGTTCAACAAAAGGGATCAATTCAAACTTTTGAAGAGAATCGTTTTTTTGCAGTTTTTTTAAGTCATTTATTGAAACAACTAAATCAATTGCTTTGTCTTCTTTGATGCTGTTCATCAAAGTGTTCCAGGCTTTAAATGCTTTTGGTGTAAAAAAGTTGTTGTCTTTTACTCCTATGATAATTAGGTTTCCTTCTTCGCCAAATTTGTTTAAGAACGCATTGTATTCAACGTTAGCAATGTTATCTTCTGGTAACATGTTGGCTTCTGTGAATGTGAAATGGATATATTTCCATTGCATACTTAGAAAAACAGTTATCGCAACAATAATCGATAACATTAAAATTTTATTTCGAAGGACCACACGGGCAATTAATTCCCAGAATCCTAAACTAAACCACTTGATCATAATTCCTTTTTAATGGCCGCAAATTTAGTGAAAACCTATCCAAGAGGTAGGCTTATTTGTAAATTTTAAATCAATTTTAAGTTTTTTTAATGTGTTGATTTTATTTGCATAAAAGTTAAAATTGGAAGATGTAAAAACTAGCAAAGAATTTAGCATCTTTGTGTGGGTTTTTTGAACTAACATTTTTGTTATATGGTTTTAAAGAAATACAGAAATACATTTTTTTATTTTGGAGTAACAGGTTTTTTCTCCGTATTAATTTATTGGATTATTGGTCAGGGAAAATTGTTACAATTAAAGAAAGCTAATGTGGTCAGTTCACCTAATGATTCCTGGACTGATTTTGTTCATTCGATGTTGCATAATTTTAATGATCCTCTAGCTATCTTGTTAGCACAAATTGTGATGATTATTTTAACGGCTCGAGTTTTTGGATGGTTTTTTAAAAAAATTGGTCAGCCTACCGTTATTGGTGAAATCATCGCCGGAATTGTTTTAGGACCTTCATTAGTAGGGATGTATTTTCCTGATTTTTCGGCAGCTTTATTTCCGGCAGCCTCATTGGGGAATTTAAAATTTTTAAGTCAGATAGGTTTGATCCTTTTCATGTTTGTCATTGGGATGGAACTGGATGTAAAAGTTTTGAAAAACAAAGCTAGTGAAGCCATTGTAATTAGTCACGCCAGTATCATTATCCCGTTTGCAATGGGAATTGGACTTTCTTATTTTGTCTATAATCAGTTTGCTCCTCAGGGGGTTGAATTTCTTTCTTTCAGTTTGTTCATGGGAATTGCTATGAGTATAACGGCTTTTCCTGTTTTGGCACGAATCGTACAGGAAAGAGGAATTCACAAAACCCGATTAGGAGCCATCGTAATTACCTGTGCTGCTGCCGATGATATTACCGCCTGGTGTTTATTGGCAGTGGTAATTGCCATTGTAAAAGCCGGGGATTTTGTAGGTTCACTTTACGTCATTTCGTTGGCTTTTCTGTATGTTTTGGCCATGCTTTTTATTGTAAAACCATTTCTAAAACGCATTGGTGATTTGTATGCTGAAAAAGAGAATATTGGAAAACCGGTTATGGCTATCTTCTTTTTATTACTAATTATTTCGTCTTATGCTACTGAGGTTATTGGAATTCATGCTCTTTTTGGTGGATTTATGATGGGAGCGATTATGCCGGATATTGCTAAATTCAGAATGATTTTTATCGAAAAAATAGAAGATGTTTCGGTGATATTATTATTGCCCCTGTTTTTTGTTTTTACCGGTTTGAACACGCAGGTAGGCTTGATAAATGATGCCTATTTATGGAAAGTAACTGCGGGAATTATTGCTGTAGCAGTAGTAGGTAAGTTTTTAGGAAGTGCTTTGGCAGCGCGATTTGTTGGCCAAAACTGGCATGATAGTTTGACCATTGGCGCTTTAATGAATACTCGTGGTTTAATGGAATTGATTGTGCTGAACATTGGTTTAGAACTTAAGGTATTAACTCCTGAAGTTTTTACGATGATGGTTATCATGGCTTTGGTTACTACTTTAATGACTGGGCCGGCTTTAGATTTACTAGATCTTATTTTTAAAAATAAAAGAGAAACAGAATCGGTTGAGGTTGTGGATGAAAATAAGTATCGAATTCTGATTTCTTTTGGAAATAATGAAAAAGGAAAGGCTTTGTTGCGATTGGCAAATAGTTTAACCAAAAAACAAAAAAAGACTACGGTAATTACGGCAATGCATTTGTCTCAAAGTGACGAACTGCATTCTTTCAATATGGAAGAAATAGAAAGAGAAACTTTTGAGCCTATTTTTGATGAATCAGATCATCTGGGAGTGAAGTTACTTTCGGTCTTTAGAGTTACCAATGATATCGAAACTGAAATTGCCGAAGTAGCTAATAATGGCGATTACGATTTTCTTTTGGTAGGAGTAGGGAAGTCTATTTTTGAAGGCAGTTTGTTAGGGAAAGTTATTGGTTTTACCACCCGAATTATTAATCCCGACCGATTAATTGATAAGTTCAAAGGAAAAGAAGGTTTGTTTGAAAATTCGCCTTTTGATGAACGTACTAGACAAATTGTAGCTAAAACCAAAACACCTCTGGGGATTTTAATAGACAATGATTTCGAAACTTTGAATCAGGTTTTTGTGCCTATATTAAAATCAGACGATGCTATTTTGATTGATTATGTGCAAAAAATGATTTTCAACAACAATTCAAGTATCAATATTTTAGATATGAATGGCGTTTTGAAAAACAATTTTGTGATGCAAAGTGCCGTTTCTGTTTTGTTACAAAAGTATCCTAATAACATCAATATCATTTCAGATAAAGAATTGAATGCTGCTTTTTTTAAACAACAAGATTTAATATTGATTAGTTTAGAAAGTTGGAAATCCATTGTTGATGCCGATGTGAATTGGCCTCTAGGAAATTCTTCGGTATTAATTATAAGAGAATAAATAGCATTAAATGAGTTGGATTTTATTAATCATTGGTGGTTTGTTTGAAGTTGCTTTTGCATCTTGTTTAGGCAAAGCCAAAGAGACAACCGGAATGGAATCAGCCTATTGGATGATTGGTTTTTTATTGAGTTTGATTGCAAGTATGTTTTTGTTGTACAAAGCGACTCAGGAATTACCTATTGGGACAGCTTATGCCGTTTGGACCGGAATTGGAGCGGTAGGAACTGTTTTAGTTGGGATTTTTGTATTTAAAGAACCAGCCAGTTTTTGGAGATTGTTTTTTATTGTGACACTGATTGCTTCGATTATTGGGTTAAAATTTGTTTCGAGTCATTAATACATTTTCAGGCTTAGTATCATGCAGCAAAGCAATAACATTAGCTATATATTTTTAATTATCATTTTACTTTTGGTAGTAATTATTGGTTTTATGGTATATCAATTATTGCTGGCCAGAAAAGAGAAAAATGAAGCGAAGAAAAGTTTTTATGCGCTCGAAAGGAAAGTCAACGATTTGCAGCTGGAAACTTTGGAAGCCAAATTAAATCCGCATCTTTTTAAAAATATCCTCAATTCGATTCAGTCTCATGCCTATCAAACTTATTTTGCTTTGGATAAACTGGCCAATCTGCTCGATTATATTTTGTACGAAAGCAAAAAGAAGTTTGTCACGGCTAAGGAAGAAATTGATTTTGCACTGAATTTAATCGAAATCAATAAAATTAAAATCAGTCCGCTTTTTGAATTAAAGATAAAGACCAATATTGATAAGGAAGATAAATTATTCGAAGAACCTTTGCTGGCGCCATTGATTTCTATTGATTTGATCGAAAATGCTTTTAAACACGCCGATTTGCAAAGTCCTGATGCTTTTATATCGGTTATTTTTGAGTTTAAAGACAATGCGTTTTCGATGACGGTTTCTAATAAAATTTCGGATAAAAAAATGCTAAAAAAAGAGCGTAGTGGAATAGGAAATACGACTTTAGAACAACGCTTACGAATTATTTACAAGAATAATTTTAAACTCGAAAAATTCATTGAAAACGACATTTATATTGCTCATTTAAAGATTAATTTGCTTGAATACAAAACTGAAATGTTTACTGCTGGATGATGAGTTGCCGGGATTAACCTATCTGAAAATGCTTTGCGAACAAATTCCTGAACTGGAAATCGTAAAGACATTTAATAATCCTGAAAAATTACTCGCTGAAATTCCGAATCTCGATTTCGATTTATTAATCTCAGATATCGAAATGCCCGGAACCGATGGTTTGCATCTGGCTGGTTTATTAAGCGATAAACTGGTCATTTTTTGTACGGCATATAAAGATTATGCTGCCGATGCTTTTACTATTGATGCGGTAGATTACATTACTAAACCGGTAAAAATTGAGCGATTGCAAAAGGCAATTGCTAAGGCTGCCGAACGTTTTGAGAATTCAGCTCATGCTAAAAAATTCATGCAGCTCAATACCGATAAAGGAAAGAGTTTGTTGTATTTTAATCAAATAGTGTACATCAAAACAGCTTTGGGCGACAGCCGCGATAAAACGGTTTTGTTAACAGATAATCGTTTTTTGCATTTAAAAAATGTAAAGTTTGATACACTTTTAAGTAAATTACCGGAAACCGATTTTTGTCGTATCAACAAGAAAGAAATTGTTTCGGTCAAAGCAATCAAGTTTTTTAATCATAACGAAATTGTGTTGCATCATTTGGATGAAAATAACAAAAATACCAGCCTTAGCCTGAGTGAAACTTATCGTTCTGACTTTTTGAAAAAGGTAAAAATATAATTATTGGATAAGGTTGTTGTTTATGAGGTTTCAAACGTCCTTAGCTTTCGCAGTCGAGTGTCAAATGTTTGAAGAATGCGTAAAAAGAAAAGCTGTTTGAGCGTAGCGAGTTCTTTTCTTTTAGCATTCGAAAACTAATTTGACCGACGAGGAAGCGTAAGACTTGATTTTTTTTGTTTCTTTTTTGATCAAGCAAAAAAGAAAAATGAGTAATCATTTAAACAAAAGTCTACGATACCGATTAATAGTAATCATTTGAACTGAATTTTGAAAAAGATAACTTATTACAAAGTTTTTCCTTCTTGTTACATAGATTGAAAATTAGCTTTAAAATTCTTTTTTTGCTTAAAAAGCACTTCTGATATTTGCCAATAAATTTAAAAAATAACGTATGACTAGTGTTAAAAATTCTTTGTTTTATGTTTCTGTTATTGGTGGTTTTACCGCTTTAATTTATTGGGTAATTTCTCAGGGAGCTTCGCTTGAAATTGGTCGCCAAATTGTACATAAACGTGTAGAGAGTAATCATTGGAATGATTTTTTGCATTCAATGGTTGAAAATTTGCAACATCCCTTGGCTATTTTATTAGCGCAGATTGTGACTATCATTTTGGCAGCGCGTTTGTTTGGGTGGCTTTTTAGAAAAATTGGACAACCATCAGTAATTGGAGAAATGATTGCCGGAATTGTTTTAGGACCCTCACTGGTAGGAATGTATTTTCCGGAGTTTTCAGCGGCTTTATTTCCTTCGGCATCTTTAGGGAATTTACAGTTTTTGAGTCAGATTGGGTTGATATTTTTCATGTTTGTTATTGGGATGGAATTAGATCTGAAAGTGCTTAAAAACAAAGCTCACGATGCGGTTGTAATCAGTCATGCCAGTATTGTTATTCCGTTTGCATTAGGTTTAACATTGGCCTTTTTTATTTACCACACTTTTGCGCCTATGGGAGTGGCTTTTTCTTCATTTGGTTTGTTCATGGGAATCGCAATGAGTATTACGGCTTTTCCGGTTTTAGCCCGAATTGTTCAGGAGCGAGAAATGCAAAAAACAAAACTAGGAACTATTGCTATTACTTGTGCCGCTGCCGATGATATTACGGCCTGGTGTCTTCTTGCAGTAGTAATCGCTATTGTAAAAGCGGGTTCGCTTGCCAGTTCGTTATACGTAATTGGGATGGCGGTTTTGTATGTAATTATTATGCTTAAAATTGTACGTCCGTTTTTGAAACGTGTGGGCGATTTGAATGCAACCCGTGAAAGTTTGAATAAACCTGTGGTGGCGATTTTCTTTTTGACATTGTTGTTTTCTGCTTATGCTTCTGAGTTGATAGGTATTCATGCTTTGTTTGGAGCCTTTTTAGCCGGAGCCATTATGCCTGAAAATAATAAGTTTAGAAATATTTTTATCGAAAAAGTAGAAGATGTTTCTATCATTGTTTTGTTGCCATTATTTTTTGTTTTTACCGGTTTGCGTACACAAATTGGTTTGTTGAATGATTCTTATTTATGGAAGGTTACGGGATTGATTATCGCAGTTGCCGTTGTTGGTAAATTCTTCGGAAGTGCTTTGGCAGCGAAATTTGTGGGACAAAGTTGGAAAGACAGTCTGGCTATTGGTGCTTTGATGAACACCCGCGGATTGATGGAATTGGTGGTTTTAAATATTGGTTACGATTTAGGAGTTTTGTCAACTGAGATTTTTACAATGATGGTAATTATGGCATTGGTAACTACTTTTATGACAGGGCCAGCTTTGGATTTTATAAATTTTATTTTTAAAGAAAAGGCAAGAGTGGTTCCGTTGGAAATTGGAAACAAGAGTAAATACAAGATTTTATTCTCGTTTTCCAGTCCTGAGAAAGGTAAAAAGATGCTAAAGATTGCTAATAGTTTAGTGAAAAAACAAGCCGATAGTTCGATTGTTGCTGCGATGCATTGTTCTTTGAGTAGCGAAATTCACTCTTTTGATGTTAAAGATCACGAGCGAAAAATGTTGGCCCCAATTATGAAAGAATCTCAAGTGCTGGAGCAGGAAGTGTTAAGTGTTTTTAAAGTGACCAATGATATTGATGCTGATATTATCGAAACAGCTAATCAGGGAGAATATGATTTGTTATTAGTAGGAATGGGACGTTCCATTTTTGACGAAACATTCTTAGGAAGAATTCTTGGTTTTACCACTCAAATTGTAAATCCGGATCGATTGATAGATAAATTTACCGGAAGAGAAGGTTTGTTTGAGAATTCCCCTTTTGATGAGCGAACGCGTCATATTATTGTTAAGAGTAAAATGCCTGTTGGGATATTTATCGATAAGGATTTAGAAGAAATTAATCAGGTCTTTATGCCGATTTTTAGTAAAGAAGATGCTTTTTTAATTGAGTATGCCAAAAAGTTAATCAATAATAACGGTTCTCAAATATCTGTTTTAGATGCTGAAGGTGAGATAAAAAACCATTCGGATATTCAAGAGCGAATTCGTTCTATTGAGCAAATTGCTCCTAATCATATCATGATCATGCTTGACAAAACCATCAGAAAAGAGTTTTTGCAAAGTCAGGATTTGATGATTATCAGTTTAGAAAGTTGGAAGAATATTATCGCTGAAGACGCCGATTGGCTTGTGGATGTTTCTTCGGTTTTGATAATCAAGCCTTAAATAATAAAGGGGGAACCGAAAGATTATAAAGGTTGAATATAACCGTAAATTCGCAAATGATTTATGTTTTTTAATCATTTGCGAATTTACGGTTATCTAATTTAAAATCCCAGATTCAAAACATAGCTCAACTTAATGGCGATGTTGTCTTCAAACTTAGGTAATTGATTTGGTCCGTAACGGTAAAAAGCTGTTAATCCCAAGCCGTTAAATATTTGATTCAACTCAATCCCAGATTCGAAAAAACCGCGGTCTAATGTTTTAAAATCAAGCCCTAAGTGTTGGTCCGGATTGTTTAAATTTCCCCAGGCCATGCGGGAAACTAAAACCAACGAAGGTTTAATTTTTTTTAATAAAGTAACGCGATTAAAAGCATGTTTGAATTGAAACAGCGCATATTTGTTAGAGAAAAATTCATTGAAAAACATGGTTTCAAAACTGTTTTTGCCGCCAAAAGTGATTCTTTGAATTACGGTTTCTTTAGTAATGTTGTTTGGCGAAGTATTGTATAGATGTGTCAATGGAATGTCGCCAAAGGCATAACCCGCCTGAAAAAGCAAAGAAGTTTTTTGTCCGTTGAGGTATTTTTTTTCATATTCGGTTTTGAAGTCAAATTTGCTGAAATCAAAATCATTATTCCATATCCTTCCTAAGGATTGCGTGTATTGAAAAGTGAATTTAGGGAAACGTTTTTCTATTTCTACAGGTCCGGTTGGCGTTTGCATAAAATCGCTAAAAGGACTCCATTGCAAGGAAACCATGGCCGTAGTCATAGTGTAGTTAGTGTATAATTTATTGTTATTGTCGAATGTGTAATCAAACTTGGGTTGGATTTCACTGTGGTTTAGTTCCCAAATGCTTTCTGTTTTTGGGATTTTTTTGGTTTCAAAATAGCTTTTCCAACTCACATAATTGTAAAAAGTGCTGATGTTGATAGGTCTTGGGTCGTATATCTTAAAAGGCTTTTTCTCAATTGAAAAAGAAGTGCTGGCTATTTCTCTTACGTCATCAGTGTATGAAAATCCAAACCATGAATTGGATTCACTGTCTATTTTTGCGGCTGCACCAATACTGCCTTTAAAGATGCCGTCTTTTGTTCCATAAGCATAATAGCCTTCTATTCTGAAGTATTTAGAAAGACGTTCATTAGTAACACCACCTAATCCTAAACGGAATCCTTCGTAATTGTTGTAGCTAAATAATTTTCGCAAATCCATGTCGAAAAATCCAATTGGTAGATAGCCATTGATTACTTTTTTTCCAAATTGAACTCTGTGCGCAATTTTTTTTCTGATGGCAATACTGTCTAGTTCGCTATAGGTTCTTTGATTGCGAATATCAAAGTTGTCTTTTCGGTAGCTGTCCCAAAAAGATGCTTCTTTATTGAAGGCGTTTTTTTCTATTGCTACTGCAAAAGAAGATTGATTTACAATGTTACTGTTTGTGTTTTTTTCAAAGTCAAAAATACGACTGTCGGAACGTAAAAAAATATAATCAGACGGTTGTTTTTTTCGACTACTGAAATCATTTTCCATATCGCCATCAAACTGAATGGTTCCTCCCAAAAAATTGATGTCGTCATCATTTTGACCTTTGACAATTCGGAAGTTTTTGTTTGTTGGAAACCAAAGATTTTCATCAGCCAGGTATTCAAATTCATGAGTTCCGCTAATATCTAATAAACCTCTGATGCGCATAATGGCTTTTGCGACAGCAAAATTATTTTGGTCAATGTATAGAATACCTTCGAGTCCTTTGGCTTTACTTTTTTTCTTGTTTTTAAAGTAAATCATATACGCATTTCTGCCGTTGATAGCCACGGTATCCAGTAATTTGTAGTTGTAATCTTTTAGAGCATCTTGCGCTATAGGACTGTTATATTTGGTTTCAAAGAGCTCGTATTTAGTATCGTAAACAGAAAAAGATTGCAAATTGAACGCGATGATTTCATACAATGGTTGTTTTAATCCAGCCATTTTAGCGCCCAAAATGGTTTCTTTTAGTTTGTTATTGTTAAATTGAAACAATGATACTTTTTCGGTTTGAAATACATGGCGTTTGTTTACTATAGATTTGAATTTGTAATTGGTCGAATCTAATTTCATGTAAACACCATCACGTGTTTTTTTGACAATAAGCGAATCAATTTTTCCCGAAATCGAATCAGGATTGGCAGAAACAATTAATTTATTATAGGTTTTGAAAGTAAAATTGGCCAGTTTTTTTTCGGGATTATTAGTGTCTTTGAGCGCAATTGTTTTTTTAATTATAGCATTTGCTTGATTTTGAGTTGCTATAACAACCTCCTTAAGTTCGTCGGTATTTTGAATTAATTTGATATTGAAAAAGAGATTGTTGTTTTGAATATCAATTTTTGTTTTGTGGTAACCAATATAAGAAACGTAAAAATAAGCAATCGGTTTGCTACAGATAATTTCAAATTTTCCGTCTACATCGCTAATGCTGTTAATGCCGTTATTGGTGGTTATTGAAGCAAAAGGCAGGGCTTTGTTAGAAGTGGATTCTTTTACAATTCCGGTGATGCGAAATTGTGCCTGAAGTGTTAGCGTGAAAAAGAAAAACAGAAAAAGGTACCTCATAAAACTTTTTTGAATCAAAACGAAAGTAAAGCCGTTTTTGGTATGGCAAAAGTAATAATAAAAAAACCGTCGTGATAGCTATCAGGACGGTTTTTAAATGTGTTGATGAGAAAGTTATACTTTCATGATTTCGGCTTCTTTTGCAACTAGAAGTTCATCAATTTTTTTGATATAAGCATTCGTCAGATTTTGAACCTCTTCTTCAGCACTTTTACAAATGTCTTCCGAAGTTCCGTCTTTCTCTAATTTTTTGATATCAGTATTAGCATCTTTTCTGGCGTTTCTAATCCCGATTTTTGCATCTTCAGCCTCTGCTTTAGCTTGTTTGGCTAATTCGCGACGACGGTCTTCTGTCAAAGGCGGCACGCTGATGATGATAACATCTCCGTTGTTCATTGGGTTAAAACCAAGATTGGCAATCATGATGGCTTTTTCAATAGTTTGCAACATGTTTTTTTCAAAAGGTTGCAAAGTAATTGTTCTTGCGTCTGGAGTACTGATTTTAGCTACTTGATTCAATGGTGTTGATGAACCGTAATAGTCAACAAAAACACTTCCTACCATCGCTGGTGAAGCTTTTCCGGCACGGATATTTAGAAATTCTTTTTCTAAGTGACCAATAGAACCTTCCATAGATTCTTCCGCACTTTCTAATATAAATTCAATTTCTTCAGTCATTTTTTTAGATTTTAGATTTTAGATTCCAGATTTTCTGTAATCTGAAAACTGCTTTCTGCTAATTAAATATTAACTACCGTTCCGATGTTTTCACCGTCACAGATTTTCTCCAGATTTCCGCTTTTGTTCATGTCAAAAATCAGGATAGGTAATTTATTTTCCTGACTTAAAGTAAAGGCTGTAGTGTCCATTACATTTAATCCTTTTTTGATTACATCATCAAATGAGATAAAGTCAAATTTTACTGCTGCAGCATTTTTTTCAGGGTCTGAATCGTAAACTCCATCAACACGTGTTCCTTTTAAAATCACGTCAGCGTTGATTTCGATTCCACGTAAAACAGCTGCTGTATCCGTTGTAAAATAAGGGTTTCCTGTTCCGGCTCCAAAGATTACGATTCTTCCTTTTTCAAGGTGACGGTCGGCTCTTCTTTTGATATAAGGCTCCGCAATAGATTCCATTTTTAAAGCTGTTTGCAAACGGGTTTTCATGCCTTTGTCTTCAAGAGCGCCTTGTAAAGCCATTCCGTTGATTACTGTAGCAAGCATTCCCATATAATCGCCTTGCACTCTGTCCATTCCGCTGCTAGCACCTGCAACTCCTCTAAAGATGTTTCCACCACCTATTACGATGGCGATTTCTACTCCTTTAGCGTGTACTTTTTTGATTTCTTCAGCATATTCAGCTAATCTTTGCGGGTCTATCCCATATTGTTGATCTCCCATTAAAGCTTCTCCGCTTAATTTTAGAAGAATTCTTTTGTATTTCATGTCTTTGTTGCGTTGATTGGTGCAAATATAGGGATATTCTTTTTTTTTGAAATAGGGCAACTTAAATTTTATACATTTTGTTTTCGTAGCTGTATTTGGCCGCTTTATAGCCCAAATTGAAGATCGTATCCATCTTGGTTTTGTTAGTTTCAAAAGTGCTGTAATCGCTTAATTCTTTCGGCTGAATCATCCAATCGCATTGATGGAATTTAGTAATATTAGAATATTCTGAAAGAATATCAAAAGCTCTGGTTGTGACAGCCCGAATAGAATTGAGATTTTTTGCTTCAATTTTGTTAATTGGACTTACATAAACACCTATTATGGTGTCGCAATCCTGACGCAGTAAATCAGTAGGAAAGTGATTTAAAATTCCACCATCACTGTAGTGATTGCCATTGATTTCATAGGGAGAAATGATGCCAGGAAAGGATGAGGAAGAAATAAGTGCATCGACAATTTTCGTTTCTGGCTCAAAAATTTTTAACTGACCTTTAATCATGTCAGTCGCGGTAATATAGGTTGGGATTTCCAAATCAGAAAGTTTAGCATCTTTAAAAACCGCATAAAAATAATCTTTGAAAGCTTCTGAGTCTATCAAACCGGCTTTGGTAAAAGTAATGTGTCGCCAATGAAAAAAATATATCGATTTGAAGAAATCCAGGATTTCCTCCGGTGTTTTTCCCCAAGCATACATAGCGCCTACGATAGAACCCGCACTGGTTCCCGCAATTTTAGTAGGACGTATGTTTTGTTCTTCTAAAAATTTAATAGCACCCGCATGGGCTAAACCTTTTGTACCGCCGCCTGAAAGCGCAAGTCCAATTGATTTTGAATATAGATTCATTTTTGGGGTAGTTTTTTATAAAAGTACGATTTTTAGTTGTTTATGCTTTTGTTTCTAAGGATTAATTAATAAGATGTTGCGGTATTTGTCTTTAGTTTGATTTTTGACAGCGATTCTGTTCTTTTTTGGAAATCTTCCTTTGTGAATTCTTGAGTGATAATTTCATCTGGGGTTTCTACAATATAATTTTTAGTGTCATATAAGGCACCATCTAATGTTATTATACCGTTTTTGGTGTGGAAAAAAGGATCGATTTTTTTTGCTATACGGCTATTTAAGTCTTCCTTTTTATCAGGAAAAACATCTTTCACGTATGCACGATAATAAATTTGAAAAAATAAGTGATACCAATTATCAACACTTTTCTCCAAAACTCCTAAATAATCAGTAGGCAATACTGTTTGACCAATTTTTACTCTGATGGAATTTTTATTAAATCCAGAATAGGTTGCCAGAGTTCCGTCTTCGTGTTCTATGGTGATTGAATTTCTTTTTTCGTAAAAAATGTCAAAACTTTTAGGGTCAAAATCATATTCATTAATCACATTTATTACTATTCCTTTTCGCATAGCATGGATGGTTTCCGTTTGTAAAGAAGAGGAATAGTTAATAAAACTTGCGTAGTAATTATTGCCTTCATCTAAACCATCCAGCATCATCATAATGGTTGATATTTCTACTTTTTGATCATTTTTAAATGGTAACAAATATTTAAAATTTCTATCTATTTTAGGATTTGGATTTCCTTTTAGAAAGAAAGGTTCGCATATAAATTTGATTTTTTTCTCTGCTTTAATAGGCTTTAATTGAAACAAAAATCCCGAATTTTCTTTGATATTTCCTTCGTAGAAAAAAGGTTTGGTGTTTTTAATTGCTTCAAATTTGATTATCAAATGATACGTTGCATAGTCGTTTTTTTCATAATAAAAATCACAGCTGTTATCAGGATTCCTGATGTAAGTGACTCTTACGCCATCAATTTGAGAATAGCTGTTGAGACAAAAGCAGAGTACAAATAAAAAAGACAGTATTTGTTTAATCATTTTTTTGATTGTTTCGTTGTTTTAATTTAATATATCTGATAGACAAATCTATTAAAAATGCGTGTTATTTTCTGACAAACAATTGAATGTTTTTCTAATCTTTAGGTGTTTTTGTTTTCTTAGAAGTGAATCTAGACCAGGACAATCCAAGGCTTATATTTGAAACTTTTTCAGGACTATACAAACTAAATCCATATAGATTTAACTCGGCAAATAGGGCAAGACCATCCAGACTTTCAATTCCTAATCCAATTTTTTTGTAATCACCATGCAGGTTTCCGCGACCTAAAACAATTGATTTTCCATAAGCAGTGTCGATGTAAATAAAAGTTTCCCCATCTATAGGAAGACTGAATTTGATATTTGCAAAAGCTGGGACAACTACCAGTTTTTTGGAAGCTACCCAGTCTATGCCGGAATTTAGACCAATGGCAACAGTTCGGTTAAAATGGATGCCTTCTCCAAATTTCAAACTTAAGCCGTTTGGCGTAAGCCAATTGGTGTCTTCATCGTCTCTGTTTATGTTTTCTTTCAGAGGAACTGATACGCCAAATTGAGTATAGGAGCCTTGTTTAAATTGGGCAATTAAAGTGCAAGAAAAGCCAAATGTGATTAGTAAACAAGTCAGGGTTTTCATATATGGATTTTTAATTATCGATATAAAATAAAGTCCTTATTCTTAGTATACTAAGTTAGCTAAATTTATCAAATGTAGTTGCTGTTAATTGGGATTTGTTATTCCCAATCTAATGCTTCAGAAAAATAAGTATTCTCAGCACTAGCAGTATTGTAATTCCATATATCTAACTGTTGAGATAAGCTAGTAATACTAAAACCATTTGCTTTGTGAGTAGCGTTTATAATATTAGTCATTAAGCTATTTCCTAAATTGTTTTTACTCAAAATAGCATTTAATTTTTGATAATTAAATTTAAAAAACGTTAGTGTATAATTCATTAATTCTGAATTGGTATCGTTGAATTCATTTACACGCAACCATTTATTGTTTTTACTTACCATTAAGATAAACCCGTAAGGTTTTTTTGTTGACTTTGAATTATGAAAACTGTATTTTATGTATTTATAATTCTCATTTTTGAAAGTGAAATTAATAACCTGTGCAAGTTGGAAATAATTTAGATTCTTATCCAAAGTATTTTTTTTATTTAAATCTTGAGTTGCATCTGCATCTAATTCAGTTACTTGGGTGTTATTGTTTAAGTTCATCCAAGCAAGGGAATTTTCAGACAAAATAGAATTTATCAATAGTTCCGGACTAGTGTTCGTTACTCCGGAAGTAGAAGTGATAGTGCTCTTAACGATAGTGTTATCTGGATATAGTCCAAAGCTTAGATTAGTAATATTAGGGTCGCTGCTATTTAAGTTGGTCATTATTTGGGAATAACCAAAAAAACTCATACTAAGGAATATAGTTGAAATTATTAATTGTATTTTTTTCATTTTTAAAAATTATTAATTTATAAGTATTATTTCTATACATCTAACTTATTTTTTTGTTATAGGATCTGATGGCATGATAATGAATTACAATAAAAATTACAAATCCAAGACTTAGAAACATTAATCTTTTACGTTTATTCTCTTTGGTAAAATCGCAGTTTCCGTCTGAATCACATATAAATCGATCATCATAAATAAAATACCTTGTATCTTGAGGAAAAAAAGATTTACTACCCTCTCTTTTAACAAAATTATAAGTTTTGACATCTTTATTGAGAAATTGTGCTAAAAGTTTTTTTTGTATTAAAGTATTATTTTCAAACATTAAAGTAACTGTTTTTCCAGAATCTTTAAAATTTATGTAAGGAGCACTTCCTTTAGGACCACTCGCAACTTGCACAAAATAAACAGAATCTATTTTAACATTTTTCAACAAAAAATAATCATTTGAAAATACATTATTCAGTTGTCTACTGTAAAACAAAATAACTAGATATAGAAAGTAGCCGTAGAAAAGGATTTTTACCAATCTTGAGAAGATATGTTTTGTTATCATGTTGATTGAAGGGAATAAAATTAGATATCAGAGGCTTGTTTGCTTTGAACAATTAAATTGGCAAGATTGAAATTTAGTTTTTCTCCTTTTAGACTTTTTATTATTCGACTATTATAAACTCGATAAGTACAATAAGATATTCCTGCAAAAATTAAAGCGCCCCAAATAAGATAATTAGATACTTTGTTTTTGTAGTCCTTAGTGAAATTGCATTTTCCTTTGGAATCACATATAAAGCGGTCGTCATAGGTAAAGTACACTGTGTTTTGTGGTAAAAAAGACTTGTTTCTTTCTCTTTTGACGATATCGATTGTTCTAATATTTTCATTAAAAACCTTACTCAAAATCTGCTTTTGAACTAAAGTGTTTTCTATAAGTAATAAGTTGATTTTTTTACCAGAATCTTTGAAATTTATGTAATGTGAATCACCATTTCTATTACCAGAATGTGAAGTAGTATAAATGGAATCTATTTTAACGTTCTTCATTAAAATATAATCGTTTGATAAAATGTTGTTTAATTCTTGTCTATTAATTAAAATGAGAATACTTAATAGTAAGAAGTAAAAACTCAAGATTATACCTTTTGCAACAACATATTTTGTTATCATGTAAGTTTAAATAGATATTGATAAAGTCTTTTTTATATAGCAAATCTAATTAAAAACATAATTAGGTCACTATTTTTTTGTAGTATTTTTCTAAAATAAAAAAGCTACGAACCTAATCATAGCTTTGTGTATATGTTATTAAAAAAAATGTTTAGCTTTCTAATTTTAATGATTCCTCAAAAAGTGTAATATCAATCGCATTTTTTACATCGTAATCCCCAAAGTTTTGGAATGGTTCTGTCTGCTTCAATTTATAAATCAAAATAAAATATTTTTTGTGTCGTTTTTCATATTGTAAAAGCAAGAAAGTTGTAACCGTTTTAATTGTTACAACTTTCTTTTTATTGTACTTGCTTAACTGTGTGGGCACAGGTAAATACCTGCCTTTACTTTGTATTTGGTAAAAAACATTAAATTTATTCAAAGGAAAACAGAGGTGAACTATCATGTCTGCAAAGCTTGTGACTTATTTAGCGCATTAGTCCTCTGTCTTCTCCTTGAA
>NZ_JBBYHU010000023.1:0-63397 GCF_038289905.1 Flavobacterium flavipallidum
TTTTTAGCCGAAACTATATCTTGAAAAATCTCAAAAAGCAAAAATGACCGATAATGGATATCTAAAATCGGTCATTTTCTTTAATTTTTATTCAAAAGATAGATTACTTCTGAATGTGCCTAAATCACTTTGCGGTTAAACCTTTTTAAACTTTGCGTTTAAAACTAAAATATTAAAAATCAAATTTGTAATTAGCTCCTCCCATCACCTGAAAACCTTGCACTGGATAATTCAACCATTTTTGATAAGAGTTATTCGTTATGTTATTCAACTTCAAAAATATTGTTAATTGCGAATTATGTTTATAACCAACATGTGCGTTCAAATCTACATAACTACCTAATTTCACTGGAGAACCTACTGGATTCAAATCAATATTAGTTTGCATATCTTTTCTTTCCCCTACATAAAACAACTTAGCACCAGCGTACCATTTTGGGGTAATATTAAAATCGATTGACGAATTAATTTCAATTGCAGGCAAATTCCAGGCTTCCTGTTGTAAATCAGTTGTATAACTACTAAAAGTCCCGCCTATTCCAAAACTTACATTTTCTGAGAAATCTGCTTTCAAATCACCTGAAAAACGAAATGTTCTCACATCATCATAAACCACTTGAAATGAGTTCCCAAAAGCATAATTTTCATTTGTAGAAACTTCAGTATAATCATTAGCCTTAAATAAAGCTTTATTTCTCTCATTATTATAAGATCCGCGTAAATTATAGCTCACACTCGAAGCCAATTTACCTTTCAAACCAGCAAAAACCTCATACTGTTTATCTGTTGGCGCAATAGAAAGTGTAGGCGATAAAAACGGATTTTCTTTTACAAAATCGGCATAAGAATTTTGCTCTAAACTTCCTTCGGCTCCGGCATAAAAAATCATTAAATCTTCTACAACTGGGTAAGCAACACTCACATTTGGATAAATCAAGAACTTATTATCATTTCCTGTTTTATCCATACTGTAAAACAACGATGCTCCTAATTTTACATCCCAGCCATTTTCCTGAAAATTAATACTTGGAGCGATTCCTAAATTAGTAAATCCATACTTAATCTTTTCCGTGTTGGTATTTGTATAATTTTTATCAAAAGTTCCTCCTACATAATCCACGATAATATTAGTAGTCAAAAACTTTTCGGCAATATCAAACTGCAAAGCAGGTTTTATTAAAAAACGATTTTCTGACGACCCAAAACTATCTATAAAATGAGTAAATTTCATTGAAGCATCTTTAAAAGCACCTTCATTAAAAGCAATCTTAGCTCCCAAAGAAATACCATTATAAGAATGCTTAGAATCAATCCCTGCAATTAGATTATTTCTATCTGTTTGTGTCAAAGTACTTCCAAAATCCATTGGTAATCCATACCAATTGTACACTTGATTTTGATAACCCAAATCAACATTCCAAGACATTTTATCATTATTAGCACCATAAAATGCATCTAAGGCAGTATCATAAAACCAGTTATCCAATTTCACATTATTAATTCCGCCCTGAGAAGAAAAATGACGAAACATTCCACCTACATAATCATTATTCCCTAATTCCTGATTCACAAACAATTCGGCATTAAGTGCACCGTAATTTCCCGCAGCCAAAGTCAGGTAGTTGTTATAAAATTTTTCTTTTGCCTCTTTCTCAACTCCTTCTGCCTTCCCTTTTGCGGGTGTAAAAGTAGAAGCTACCGGAAAAGAAAAAATAGAATACTTAATCGTTTCTTTTTTTGCATTTCCTTCATCATCAAGAACCGGTGATTCCTGAATTTTTGACGCATCAGATATCGTTGGCGTATACGCTTTTACAACATTCACTTCTTCCGAACCTATGTTTTCTTTTTTCTTTTGGGCAAAAGAAAATTGCACTATAAATAGGAAAAGCGATACGATTATTTTTTTTGAAAAATTAAATTTCATATTTCTTGTTTTTTATTTGAGAAGAAAGAGAAAAGAATACAGAAAAAAGACCTGACAAAACATTAAAAGCGGTATTCCTTTATATTCTTTACTCTTGCTTCTTGTTTCTTGCTTCTTTTTATTTAACTGACGAATTAGTTTTAGCTTCTTCTGCTTTTATAGCATTCAATTCCGTTTGTGCTTCAGCGACCACATCCGGGAAATCAGAGAAATTCTGAATGACACTATCTAAAATATAAGTAGCCTGAAAACTGTCTTTTAAGCCATAAAAGTTTTTAGCCATAACCACCAAACCTTTTGCCCCGTAATAACGGTATGAAGCATAGGTTTTTGCTAATTTTTGAACAACAGTATTCGATGCTTCAAACTTATTTTCCTTATTTTTAAAATAAGCATCATAGTACAAAGCTTCAGCTGCTAATTCCCCTTTGGCAATTGGAAGTACTTTAGCATAAGCAGCTTTAGCCTTAGATTCGTCACCGTTTTTAATTGCTGAACGTGCAATAATTATTTGCGCATCACTCTTTACATTATCATCTGTTTTTGGATTAGCCAATACCTTTTCGGCATAAGCTTCTGCATTTACATAATCTTTCTTTTCATAATAACATTTCATCAAATTAGATTGTGCAAAAACTTTATTTTGGAACAAATCAGCTTCATTTTCTAATCGGGCTAATACCGGAATTGCTTTTTCTTTAGCACCGCTAACTAATAAAATTTGGCCTAAACGGGTTAAAGATTGTTCTGAAAACTCATTTCTAGGCTCATTAACCACATATTGATAGTACGGAATCGCATTGTCTTTTTGACCTTCACCATAATAGGCTTGCGCCAAATAATAATTAGCTTTCAAAGCGTGAATTCCGTTAGGGAAACTTGATATATAAGCTTTAAAACCAGAAATAGACTGAGCAATATTATTTTGCTCATATTGTTTCACAGCTGATTCGTAGCTATCATTATCCAAATCAGCATCGGTAACAGCAACAAAATCCAATGTACGAACCCAGGCAGCATATTCACCTACTTTTCCAATATCTACATAAATTAATCTGGCAGTAGCAACGGCTTCTAGAGCCTCTGGAGTCTTTGGATATTCGGCAGCTACTTTTTTGAATTTCACCAAAGCCTCGTTATTTCTATCCGAATTGTAATAAACTAATCCCTGACGTAAAATAGCTCTGGATGTAAAAGCACTATTCTTATACTCACTAATTAATCGGTCATAGGTTTTTAAAGCCAAATCCTGTTTGTTAGTTGCCACATAAGTATTAGCCATCTCAAACATAGCATCATCACGATAAGACGATTTAGGATATACTTGTATAAACGAATTCAAATCATCAATTTTTCTATCATTTTTCCCCACAAATCCATAGCAAAGGGCTTTTTGATAATAGGCATAATCAGCGTCAACGCCTTTTAATTCGATTACCTTATTGTAAGCATCCAAAGCTGGCCAATATTTTGAAGTCACAAAACGACAATCGGCTAAACGCAAATAAGCATCCATCAACCTTGTCTTATCATCTTTTACCTTATCAATATATTTTTGAAAAAAATCTCCGGCCGAATCATATTCTTTCAATTTAAAATAAGCATAAGCCACATTGTAATTACTGTTTTTATACTCAGGAGTTGCAGCAGCAGCTGTCATTCCTGTAAACTGTTTGAAACTCAACAAAGATTTATTGTAATCCTCCAAAACATATTCAGTCTCCCCTTTCCAGAAAGTAGCTCTGGCGGTAAATTGAGCGTCAATAGAATTGGCTAAAGATTTTTGAAACATCTGTAATGCTGCCGAATAACTTCTATCAGTATACAATTCTAAACCTCTGTAGAAAGTTACTTTTTGATAAGCTGGTTTATTTTCTGGCGATTTATTTTTTTCCAATAAAACCAATGCCTCTTTGTAATTTTTTGATGAAATATAGGAATCAATCAATAATTTCTCCACTACAGGACGATTGGGATTATTAGGATACTTATTGATAAAACCAAGTAAAACAGCTGGCACACTTTGATACGAATTTCCTAATTCATAACTCAACTTGGCATAATTCAAATAAGCATCTTCCTGAATGGCAGCATCAAATGACATTTCAGAAGCATTCTTGAAAGCATTCAAAGCCTGTTGTTTTTTATCTAATTTCAAATAACTTTCTCCTAAATGGTAATAAGCATTTTGCGCTACACCATCTTTTCCTCCGATGATTTTATTGAATTGAGCAATAGCATTTTCAAAATCATTTTGTTTATAATACGCATAACCTAATTGGTAATAATCGGTATTATTCCATTTCCCCCTTTTACCTTTATAAGCAACTAAATAAGGAATAGCTTCGTTGTATTTTTTTAAATTAAAATAGCTTTCGCCAATGATTTTATTCAGTTCTGATTTTTCAGCAGGAGTCGATTTTGCCATTGCTTTTTGTCCCTGCTCGATGGCTTTCTCAAAATTCCCCGACTTGAAACTCATATCAGCTTGATAATAGGATAATTTTTCGGCATATTTTTCATCCCCTGAAACTTGATCAAAATATTTATTAGCTTCCTGATAATTATCGCCTTCATAAGCCATAAAACCCAGATAATATTTGGCCTGAGGACCGTAAGTTTCCGAGTTTAGTACTTTATTGAAATATTTAGAAGCTTCTTTTTTATTATTGGAACTAAAAAGACTATACCCTTTTTGAAAATTAAAACGGTCTTTGTCTTTTGCGCTTAACTGACTTTCATCGGTTTTTTCAAACCAACGCAACGCTTCTTTATAATTTCCCTGATTGAAATAATAATGCGCCACTTCGGTATAAGCCTGATTACTTTTAGAACTTGTTGGATAAGTTTCTAAAAAAGATTCCATCAAAACATCCGCATTGGCGTGCCCCAAACGCACAGCACAACTGGCATCATAATAAGCACAATCTGATTTTACTTCCTCGTCTTTAGTCTCTTCTTTTACTTTTTCAAAAAGAAACTGAGCCGAAGCATACTGATTGTCTTTATATAACGAAACTGCTCTGTTATAATCTTTTAAACCATTAGTATATATAGATGATTTCTGTGCTAATAGCGTATTGGTTTTAGCAAAAACCAACAAAAAAAAGAGCCAGGAAAATTTGCGCATTTGTATTAAATTTTAATATTCAAATATATCATATTATAAGAGTCATAACGAGATGCTATTCCTTTTTATTATGAACAAAAATTTTAACAGCACACAAAAAACTACCAATTGATTATTGCTATTTCATAATTGATAATTACTTTTACACTCTAAACAAATGCAAATTTTATGTCTCAAGCCGTACTGTCATTAAAAAACGCAACCATATACCAAGGTGGTAAAGTAATTTTATCAAATGTAAACCTGGAAGTAAACCATGGTGAATTTCTATACATTATTGGAAAAACTGGTTCTGGAAAAAGTAGTTTAATGAAAACTCTTTATGCTGATTTACCTTTAACGGAAGGCACAGGACACATTGTTGACTTTGACTTAGAAACACTTAAAGAAAATGACATTCCGTTTTTAAGACGTAAAATTGGGATCGTATTCCAGGATTTCAAACTTTTACCAGATCGTTCTATTCAAGACAATATGCTTTTTGTACTGAAAGCAACTGGATGGACTGACAAGGAAGAAATGGAAAATAAAATTGCAGAAGTTTTAGACAAAGTAGGCATGAAAAACCATGCGCTTAAAATGCCTCATCAAATTTCCGGCGGTGAACAACAACGTGTTGCCATTGCTAGAGCTTTATTGAACGACCCGGAACTTATCCTAGCTGATGAACCTACAGGTAACCTTGATCCTCAAACAAGCGTTGAAGTTTTGGATGTTTTGAAAAAAATCAATGCCAACGGAAAAACAGTTATCATGGCTACTCACGATTATGCTATTTTGATGAAATTCCCATCAAAAACATTAAAATGTGAGGATTCTAAAATTTTTGAGGTAGTTCAAAGAACTGTTTAATTTATTCCAATACTAAAATTTAGAATCTCTTGAAACAAATTACGTCCATTCAAAATCCATTCATAAAATCTTTAGTATTATTACAGGAAAAAGCCAAAAACAGAAAACAAAGCGGTACTTTTTTAATTGAAGGTGTCCGTGAAATTTCATTAGCGGTAAAAGGCAATTACGAAATCCAAACCATATTATTTTATCCTGAAATTTGCAGCGAAACAGAAGCTAAAAAACTAGCTCCACGCGCCGATTTTATAGAAATCAACAAAGAAGTTTTCCAAAAGCTTAGCTACAGAGACACTACCGAAGGAGTTTTGGCTGTTGCCAAATCTAAATCCTTACAACTTTCTGATTTAAAACTTTCTGAAACACCACTGATTTTAGTAGCGGAAGCACCGGAAAAACCGGGAAATATTGGCGCTCTTTTACGAACTGCTGATGCCGCTAATCTTGATGCAGTAATTATTGCCAATCCAAAAAGTGATTTATACAACCCAAATATCGTGCGCTCCAGCGTAGGCTGTTTATTCACTAACCAAATTGCAACAGCAAGCACTTCAGAAATCATTACTTTTTTAAAAGAAAAAAACATCAATTTCTATTGTGCTACTTTGCAAAATTCTACCAGTTACCACACTCAGGATTATACCCAACCCACTGCCTTAGTCGTTGGTACAGAAGCGACCGGACTTACTCAGGAATGGCGTGATGCTGCTACTCAAAACATCATTATCCCGATGCAGGGAGAAATTGACAGCATGAACGTTTCGGTTGCTGCAGCCATACTAATTTTTGAAGCTAAAAGACAAAGAGGATTCTAAATCGCAGAAGGAAGATTTTAGATTTTAGAATGCAGCTGTTTTTAAATCTAAAATCAAAAGTCAGAAATCTAAAATCTACAATCCCAACTCTTGCATATATGCCAACTTATCGTTATTTTTAGAAAATGAACACTGCAATTATGACAGAAATAGATATCGAAAAAGAAAATAAAGCCATTGCCCAAGAATACAAAGAACTGCTTCGTATAAGTTACCAAACGTTAACAACTGATGATAAAAAACTTATCCGTAAAGCTTTTGATGTTGCAGTTGACGCCCATAAAGACCAAAGAAGAAAATCTGGAGAAGCCTATATTTTCCATCCTATAGCCGTAGCTAAAATTGTAGCATCTGAAATTGGTCTTGGAGCAACATCTATTGCTGCTGCCCTATTGCACGATGTAGTTGAAGACACCCCAACAACTGTCAAAGATATTGAACGCATGTTCAACCCTAAAGTAGCGCAACTAGTTGAAGGTTTGACTAAAATTTCTATTGTGCAAAAAGACATGAATGTGTCAATGCAAGCCGAGAACTTCCGTAAGATGTTGTTGACTTTGTACGATGATGTTCGTGTTATATTAATTAAAATTGCTGATCGATTACATAATATGCAAACCATGGAATCCATGGATGACCACAAACAGGTTAAAATCGCTTCAGAAACTTTGTATATTTATGCTCCTTTGGCTCATCGTTTGGGACTTTACAACATTAAAACAAAATTAGAAGACCTAGGTCTAAAATATACCGAACCTACAATTTACAATGAGATAGCCAGTAAAATAAAGGAAACCAAAGAACAACAAGACGCCTATATAAAAGATATTTCGGATATTTTAAAAGCTTCATTAGATGCTGAAGGATTAGACTACATCATAAAAGGAAGACCAAAATCTATCTACTCTATCCGTAGAAAGATGAAAACGCAAAACGTTACTTTTGACGAAGTCTACGATAAATTTGCACTCCGTATCATTTACAAATCTGAACCCCATGATGAAAAATTCCTGGCATGGAAAATCTATTCAATTGTTACAGATCATTACAGACCAAGTCCAAGTCGATTAAGAGATTGGATTTCTTCTCCTAAATCTACAGGGTATGAAGCCCTGCATATTACCGTAATGGGACCAAAAGGCCGTTGGGTTGAAATCCAGGTACGTAGTGAGCGTATGGATGAAATTGCCGAGAAAGGATATGCTGCACATTACAAATACAAAAACGGAGCTACTGAAGAAGGAGGCTTAGATGTTTGGCTAAATCTACTTAGAGAAGCATTAGAAAATCAAGAAACTAATGCAATTGACTTTGTAGAAGATTTCAAAATGAATTTGTATTCAAAAGAAATCTACATCTTTACCCCTAAAGGAGATATTAAATCACTACCTAAAGGAGCTACTTCACTAGATTTTGCTTTCAGTATTCACTCAGAAATAGGAATTAAGACCAGAGGAACGAGAGTTAACGGTAAATTAGTGCCTTTAAACTACGAATTAAAAAGTGGAGACCAAGTAGAAATTATCACTTCGCCAAATCAAAAACCTACCGCAAACTGGCTGGATTATGTTACGACTTCAAGAGCTAAAACAAAAATTAAAAATGTTCTTAATGAAAACACTAAGAAAATTGCCGAAGAAGGAAAAGAAATACTCAGTCGTAAATTAAAACATCTGAAAATTAATTTAAATGAATCCGTAACAAACGAATTAGTTAACTTTTTCCATCTTAAAACCAGTTTGGACTTGTTTTACAGAGTAGGACTTGGCACTATAGACAACCAGCAATTAAAAGATTTTGCCGCTCAAAAAAGTAACACTTTAATCAATTTCTTCAAAAACAAAATCAAACGTACCGGAGGAAATACTGCCGATACGGATATTCACAAACCAGTTGTCAACAACAATTATGATTTATTAGTTTTTGGCAAAGAACAGGACAAGTTAGATTACAAACTTTCGACTTGTTGTAACCCAATTCCGGGTGATCAGGTTTTTGGTTTCGTTACTATCAACGAAGGAATTAAAGTACATAAAAAAGATTGTCCTAATGCAATTTCTCTACAATCCAATTATGCTTACCGCATAATGCCTGCTAAATGGATTGACTCAACTCAGCAGGAATTTAAAGCGACCCTGAATATCACAGGTATGGATAGTATTGGATTAACGAATGAATTAACCAAAGTGATTTCGAACAATATGAATGTCAACATACAAAGTATCTCATTGAGCGGAGAAGCAGGACTTTTTAAAGGGCAATTAACTGTTGTTGTACAAAACATTACCATTTTGAAAAAACTAATTGAAAATATTAAGAAAATTGACGGAATTGATAGGGTAACCCGAGTTTACAAAAATTAATTAAGGCCTAATTCCTGATTCTTTTTTAGAAGCAAAATACTTTTTCAACAAAAAAGAACAAAAATTATTCTCTTATAAGCATTTAAACTTGAAAACTATTAAAATAAAAAATTATCTTTGCCGAATATGACACTCATTTCCACAAATAACAACAAAAATCAGGAAATTGTAAAAAACGTTTTTACGATGTATCTTGAGAAAAATGGCCATAGAAAAACGCCTGAACGCTACTCTATACTTCAGGAAATCTATGAAAGTGAAGAACATTTTGATATAGAAAACCTATATATCAAAATGAAAAATAAAAACTACCGTGTCAGTAGAGCCACTTTATACAATACCATAGAGTTACTATTAGACTGTGCTTTAGTTCGCAAACATCAGTTTGGACAAAATCAGGCACATTACGAAAAGTCCTATTTTGACAAACAACACGATCACCTTATTATGACTGATACTGGAGATGTAGTTGAATTTTGTGACCCAAGAATACAAACTATCAAAAAAACAATTGAAGAAATTTTTGATGTGGAAATCAGTAACCATTCTTTGTATTTTTATGGAACCAAGAAAAAACCAAAAACAGAAGAAAATCAAGAAGAGAATCAATAACACATTTAGTTAATAAAGGCGTTTTAAATTCGCCAAAACAAATTAAAGATTAAATAAATTAAAAATGACCGTAGATTTATTATTAGGATTACAATGGGGAGATGAAGGAAAAGGAAAAATTGTTGACGTTCTTACCTCAAATTATGATATCATTGCTCGTTTCCAAGGAGGACCAAATGCAGGACATACTTTAGAATTTGACGGAATTAAACACGTACTTAGAACCATTCCTTCTGGAATTTTCCATAAATCAGCGGTAAATGTTATTGGAAACGGTGTTGTAATTGATCCTGTTGTATTTCAAAAGGAAATCGAAGGATTAGCAAAATTTGACATCGATATCAAAAAGAAATTAATCATTTCAAGAAAAGCACACTTAATCTTACCAACACACCGTTTATTAGATGCTGCTTCTGAAGCTTCTAAAGGTAAAGCAAAAATCGGATCTACACTTAAAGGTATTGGCCCAACTTACATGGACAAAACAGGTAGAAACGGATTACGTGTTGGAGATATTGAATTAGAAGACTTCAAAGAAAGATACCGTTCCCTTGCTGACAAACACGAAGCAATGATTGCATTTTACGGTGTTGAATTACAATATAACTTACCTGAATTAGAAGCTGAATTTTTTGAAGCTATCGAAGAAATCAAAAAATTAGACTTTATTGATAGTGAAGAATACATGCACCAAGCTCAAAAAGCTGGTAAATCAATCTTGTGCGAAGGAGCTCAAGGCTCATTATTAGATGTTGATTTTGGAACCTATCCATTTGTAACTTCTTCTAACACTACAGCTGCTGGAGCTTGTACTGGTTTAGGAATTGCTCCTAACAAAATCAAAGAAGTTTACGGAATCTTCAAAGCTTACACAACACGTGTAGGTAGTGGACCTTTCCCAACTGAACTTTTCGACGAAGTAGGTGCTACAATGGCAAAAGTAGGTAACGAATTTGGATCAGTTACAGGAAGAGCAAGACGTTGCGGATGGTTAGACTTAGTTGCTTTAAAATATGCTGTTCAGGTTAATGGTGTAACGCAATTAATGATGATGAAAGGTGATGTTCTTTCTGGATTTGATACTTTAAAAGTATGTACTGAGTACAACTACAAAGGACAAAACATTTCTCACTTCCCTTATAATGTAGAAGAAGAAAATGTTTCTCCGGTTTACAAAGAATTCAAAGGATGGAAACAAGACTTAACTGGAATGACAACTTATGAAGAATTGCCGGTTGAATTAAAAGAATACATCGAATTCATTGAAAAAGAATTAGAAGTGCCTATCAAGATTGTTTCTGTTGGTCCAGATAGAAAACAAACTATAGCTAAATAACATTACAACGCTCTGATTTTTCAGAGCGTTTTTTTATCGGTAATATTTTCAAATTATAAGCCCAAATACAAAAAGCATATGAGTAATCCAGAAATAGAAATTAAAGAAACCCAATTACTTTCTGATAATTGGTACATTCTAAACAAAGTAACTTTTAATTATCAAAAAGAAGACAAAAGCTGGATTACCCAACAAAGAGAAGTCTATGACCGAGGAAACGGAGCAGCAATTTTGCTTTACAATAAAGAGAATAAAACAATCATTTTAACCCGTCAGTTTCGCTTACCTACTTATTTAAACGGAAACAAAAGCGGAATGATGATTGAAGTTTGTGCTGGTTTGTTAGATCAAGACGAACCGGAACAATGCATCATCAGAGAAACAGAAGAGGAAACCGGATACAGAATTTCTAAGGTAAAAAAAATAATGGAAACCTATATGTCTCCGGGAGCCATAACTGAAATTTTATATCTTTTTGTAGGCGAATATGACGCTTCTATGAAAGTGAGCGAAGGTGGCGGACTAGAACACGAACAGGAAAACATTCAGGTTTTAGAAATGCCTTTTGAACAAGCCTACAACATGATTGAAACCGGAGAATTAAAAGACGCCAAAACGATTATGTTGTTGCAGTATGGCAGAATTAATTTAGGATTATAATCATAGAAATTATCATTAGAATCAATAAAAAAGGGACTTTTGCAGTCCCTTTTTTATTCCATTTATTCATCATTCTCTAATACTTCAGTTAACACATTAGCTTCTGTACCGTTAGGAAAATCAACTTTTAATTTCTGCGTAATTGTTGGTGCAATTTGAGTAATTACTTTTTTCTCGAAAGACTCCCCTTTTTTAATTTTCCAACCAAAAAACAGCAACGGAACATGAGTATCATAATTAAAAGGTGTTCCATGTGAAGTTCCTTTACCTTCATGCTGAATATAGCCTGGTTTATCCAAAATTACTAAATCACCGTTTTGCTTAGGATCATAACCTTTACTGATAAAATTTAAAAAATAATCAGTAGAATTAGCTGAAAGAATAGCTTCATCTGTATATACTCTTTTTACCTGAGGCATGGTCATTAAAAAATCACTAAAAGTAGTTTTAACTTCAGCCAAAGTCAAACCTGAATCTTTGATTTTCTTTTTATCAAAAAACAAATTAAAATTGGAATAGTTTAAAACTAAATCTGTTCCAAAAGTTGTTTTAGAAAATTCCCTTAATTGATTTGAAAGTTTCTTATAATCTATCGCTTCTACAGCGTATTTATTATCTTTTAAGAAATTTACATTTTCGGCACCAGCATGATCAGCTGTTAAAAAAATCAGGTAATTCCCCTTACCTACTTTTGAATCTAAATAATTTAGAAAATCAGCTATAGTTTCATCTAATCTTAGGTAAGTGTCCTGAATTTCTCTCGAACGTGGCCCCATTAAATGCCCTATATAATCTGTAGAAGAAAAACTAAGTGCCAAAAAATCAGTTTCATTATCAGCGCCTAAATTTTCATTAGCAATAATTTCTTTAGCAAAATCAGCCAAAATATCATTTCCAAAAGGAGTTGTTTTAATAACTTTTGCTCCTTTTTCTGTATACATTGCCTTTAAATCATAAGGAAGAACAGCTTTTTTACTTCCATATAATAGTCCTTCGTATGGATTATCATCGGCTAAACTTTTATCATAAACCGATTCGGGTTTTAACAAAGACCATTTTTGATTTAAATAACTTTCGTATTTCTTTTTAGAATTGAAATCATTTACCCACTTTGGTAATTCCGTTCCATAAAACGTACTTGAAATAAAATTACCCGAATCACTCATCCAAAATGCCCAATTAGCAAAATGTCCCGCAGGAAGAATTGCTCCACGGTCTTTAACACTTACGCCTATTACTTTGCCTTTAAAATTAGTCCCCAAACGAAGTTCGTCAGTCATAGTTGTTGTCTCTAAATTAAGTGGAGACATTTTTCCTTCCTCTGCATCTCCATTACCCAAAATAGTAACCGTAGCATCATCTGTACAATATCTTGATTTTCCTGTAGACTTATCAAACCAAGTGTTACCCATAATTCCATGGATAGCAGGCGTGGTTCCGGTATAAATGGACGCATGCCCTGGCCCGGTATAAGTGGGCATATAATTATATTGAGTGTTATGATATACATAACCGTCGTTCATTAATCTACGAAAACCATTTGATGAAAAATCATCAGAAAACCGATAGAGGTATTCCATTTTCATTTGGTCGACGACGATACCTACAACTAATTTTGGTCTTTGCTGTGAATACGAATTAAAGATTGTTGCCAGTGCAAAAAGTGAAACTATTTTCTTCATGTTTTAAATTATGATATCTAACAAAAATACAAAATATCAACGCTTTTAAAGATTATTAAAAAGTTATCAAAAAAGTATTTTTCACAGTAAATCTAAGATTCTATTTTACAACTATTATTCAAATCAATCTAAAAACTTATTTTTGTAATATCATCATTATAAATGAGCATTTACTAAATCAAAAATGAAATACAGTTTCTCTTCTTTTTCGATAATTTCTATTAAAAATCTGTTTCTTACAATTTTATTAAACCTGATCACAATTATTTCTACGAATGCTGCTACAGGAAAATGGAAAAGTCTAACGGTTGGTTCTAACATTACTTTTAAAATAACTGAATCTACAAATCCAACAAAAGATTACAATGGAAATTATGTTACCGTCGTTTATTTAAAAAATCTATCTCTAAAAAAAATTGGTAGGATCAGTAATAAAAAAAACATACAATGGCTTCTATCACAGGGTTACCGCGTCATTGAATTGGATTATAAAAAAAATAAAAATGCCATTGGACTTAAAATAAATGAAGATATTATCAGCATCAATGATTCCATAGCTGCTGCTAACTTTTGCGGTTTAAAAAATTGTTCCCTCAATAAATCCTACATCCTTTTTGAAGGTTATAGAATTGCCCGCGATATTACTTATTTTATTGATAACCCTAAAATATACAACAGTCCCGAGCAATACACAATAGGCGATCCATTGCACATGGATATCATATATCCCTATAATCCAAAAAATAAAATCCCAACAATTTTATCATTTTCATATAGTAACAGCTATGCTTTTTTTGATAACAAAAAAGGAATGCTAACCGATGCATATAAAGACCAGAGACTCTTTCTACCCTATTCATTTGCCGGTTTTAATGATTCTTTTTTAGAAGGTGCAGCAGCGCAAGGAATGGCATGGGCTATTGCCGATCATCCAAAATATTGTCAATGGGGAAAGGGCAAAACACCCAATGGACCAAATGATTCTTTCAAATCATTTGAAACCAATCCAGATACTGCTCAGAAAGTGAAATCAGCCATAAGAACTTTAAGAGTTTTTGCTGAAGAAAATGGCCTTTCAGACAAAATAGGAATATTTGGTTTTTCCAGAGGTTCTACGGCTGGTTCCATGGCTATTGGTGACAAAAAAATCGAAGAAATAGAAAAGGCAGGATTTCATATTGGTGTTGCCGATGATGTTCAGGCTGCAGCATTGGGCCCTGGAGTTTTTGACTACACCTTAATTTACAATACAATCGATGATGGCGATAAGAATTTAGAACAAAGATGTCCTTGGGTTTGGGGAGCATTAGAGCATAACAGAAATTTATGGAACTCTATGGGTTCTTCCTATTTAGTAGAAAAAACCGCAGCTCCTACACTATTCTTCTATAATACGGACGACGATCCCTATTATGGCGACCAAATCAACAACTTCAAAATCAAATTAGATGCTTTAGAAGTTCCAACTGATACACTCATCAATTATGGAAAGGGACATGCAGTTCCGCAAACTGAAACTACATTAAATAGTCTTTATAGCTTCTTTAAAAACTATCTTTTCACACCAAAATTGAATAAATAATATTAAAATTTGACTTAAATTGGAGTAACTGTGGTACGCTTTTCCAAAAGCATTCTTTTTTCCTGAAAGATGGGATCACTTCAATTTAAATTTAGCTTTTCATCTTTTTTAATTCAAAAAACACAACAAATACCTTATTTTCAACACTTTAAAAACAAAACCAACCAATTTATATAAACTTCTATCCAAATTTTAAAATTCCTACTAAAGAAATAATAAACAATTTCTAAAGCAATTGTTAATTTTTATTTTTATTTATTCCAAATAACATTTTGTAAAACCAATTTGAGGTTATACATTTGCACCGTTATTTTAAATGAATCCAAATAAAATCGAGATGAAAAAAATTTTACTGCCTACAATAGCACTATTATTTTCAATACCAAACCAAGCTCAAGAAATTGCTTCAGCATTAAACCACAATAATTCGGAAATTATTTCAAATCCTTTTGACACCATTAAAAACAAAAAAGGGCAAATCCTAAAAGAGGTAACCATTACAGGTAACAAACCTCAAAAACCTGTTTCGGCAGCGCGTTCTGGTATTAAAATCATGGATTTACCACAAAGTGTTCAGGTTATTGACAACGAAATTATCACGCAACAACAAGCTATTCGTTTAAGTGAAGTAATTAAAAATGCCAATGGAGTTTATGTAGGTTCTGCTCGTGGAGGTGCTCAGGAATCTTTTTGGTCAAGAGGTTACGACATGTCTGCCAACAATATGTTTAAAAATGGATTCAGATATAATGCTGGTTCTATACCTGAAGTTTCTGGTTTAGAAAAAGTAGAATTTTTAAAAGGAGGTTCTGCCTTATTATTTGGAAATGTAGCTCCGGGAGGGATTTTAAATTTGGTTACTAAAACACCAAAATTTGAAAAAGGAGGTGAAATCTCGATGCAGGCAGGAAGTTATGATTTTTACAAACCTTCAGTAGATTTTTACGGTCCACTAAACAAATACATTGCTTATCGTTTCACAGGTTCTTATGAGAACTCAAAAAGTTTTAGAGATTATGTAAAAAACGATCGTATCTATTTCAACCCTTCGTTTTTATTCAAGATTAGCGAAAAAACTCAAATCATCGCACAAGGAGATTACCTAAGTGCCGACTGGACTCCGGATTTTGGTACTGGAATTATTGGGGAGACTGTTTTAAATATTCCTCGCAACAAATATTTTGGAGCACTTTGGTCAAATGGTAACACTAAATCTGCTAGTGCATCGATATTATTAAACCATGATTTTAATAAAGACTGGAAATTAGCTTTCAATTCATCTTTCCAATCATATAGAAGAACTCAAAAATCTACAGCTCAAATGAACGGTGTCACTTCTACCGGAAACTGGAAAAGAGGTTTGACACAAGCCGATGCCGCAGAAAGAATTTTTGGAGACCAATTGAGCTTACAAGGAACATTTAATACTGGGAGTATCAAACATCAAATATTTACTGGTGTTGATTATGAAAATTCTATAGCTCCAAGTTATACTTTTGCTTTTGCCCTAGCTGACTATGGTACAATTAACCTTTTTGATTATGACTATAGCACACAAAGTACAGAAATACCTTTCTCACAAGCGACACAATTAGCTACAACTAACACACAACGCTTTGGAGCTTATGCACAAGATTTAATTTCCATCAATGAATACATCAAAGTTTTAGGAGGTATTCGCTGGTCTTGGCAAGAAGCTGATGTTGACACAAAAGTTTTAGCAACTGATATAACAACTACTACAGCAAAAACTTTCAACAAAGCTTGGTCTCCTAAAGGAGGTATAGTAATTCAACCTAACAGAGATATGTCCATTTTCGCAAGTTATTCCAACTCATTTACACCAAATACTGGAACGACAGTTGACTTAAAAACATTAGATCCATCTATTATTGACCAATTTGAAGTAGGTATCAAAAAAGACTTTTGGAGAGGAATTTTAAGTACAAATGTGACTGTGTATCAAATAAACAATAATAATTTAGCTCAAACTGCTCAATATCAAGCTGACGGTGTTACACTAAACGTAAACAATAACTTAAAAGAATTAGTAGGTGCAACAAAAGGAAAAGGTGTCGAAGTTGATATCACTGCAAGACCTACAGAAGGTTTAAACATTATTGCCGGATATAGTTTTAATGAGACAAAGATCTCTAAATCTTCAGGGACAAGTGGAAGTTTAGTAGTTGGAGATATTCTTGCTAGAACACCAAGACATACTGCTAACTTAAGTTTCTTCTACAAATTACCTAGTGGCGTATTAAAAGGATTAAGTTTTGGAGCTATTGCTAGTTACATCGGAGACAGAACCGGAGGATGGAATGATCGCTATGTATGGACAGCAGTTCCTGATACTAATCCAAAAGAGTATACTGTTACAATTGAAGACAGAGACATCCCGTTAAAAGGATACACTACAATTGATGCTTCTGTTGGTTACGAGTGGAAGAAATTTTCCATCTTATGTAAATTATCGAACATCACTAACGAGTTGAACTATACTGTTCACGAAAACTATAGTGTGAATCCTATTGCTCCTCGTCAGGTAATGGCAAGCCTTAGATACAAATTATAAGAACCTTTCCGGTTTACTCTAAAAGCTCCTAATTGGGAGCTTTTTTGTTTTTAAAACTGTCGAAAAATAATTACTTTTAAGCTATCTCGAAATTAATTCATCCAACAATGAAAAAAATAACTAAAGAAGATATCAGTCAGGAAATATTTGACTTGTACGACGACTACGCCCACAACAAAATTGAGCGCAGACAATTTATCGAAAAACTTTCTGTTTTTGCTGTAGGCACATTAACCCTGCCTTCTTTACTAAGTTTCATAACTCCCGATTATGTTAACACAACACTCGTAGCAGCTGATGATCCAAGAATAGAATCCAATTATATCACTTATGATTCTCCAAAAGGTGGAGGAAAAATAAAAGCCTTGCTTTCTAAACCAAGTAAAAGCAACAAAAAACTTCCCGGAATAATTGTTGTTCACGAAAACCGTGGATTAAACCCCTATATAGAAGATGTAGGCCGACGACTGGCCGTAGATAGTTTTATCAGTTTAGCTCCAGATGCTTTAACTCCATTTGGCGGTTATCCCGGAAATGACGATGAAGGAAGAGAAATGCAAAAGAAAAGAGACCGCTACGAAATGCTCGAAGATTTTATCGCTGCTTATTATTATTTAAAAAATCATCCAGATTGTAATGGACACATTGGAGTGGTTGGATTTTGTTTTGGAGGTTGGATTGCTAATTTAATGGCGGTAAAAATTCCAACATTAAATGCTGCCGTTCCTTTTTAAGGTGGCCAACCCACCGCAGAAGAAGCCGAACATATCAAAACCCCACTATTATTACAATATGCAGGCTTAGACAGCAGAGTCAATGAAGGCTGGCCAGCATTTCAAGCTATTTTAAAGAAAAACAATGTTCCAAACACCGCATATATTTACCTTAATGTCAATCATGGTTTTCACAACAACACTACACCTCGATATGATGAAAAAGCCGCCACTTTAGCTTGGTCAAGAACAATTGAGTTTTTCAAAGAGAAATTAAAATAACAAACGCACTTTAAAAATAAGCAGCCATTATAACCGCAAATTCGCAAATTTTATAGAACAGTTATTCTTGAATAATTTGCGAATTTGCAGTAATTTTTTAATTCTCCCAATCTATAGGGATTAATGTACTAATTTGAAATAATAAACAGTATTAATTTAATTTCAAATCATTTAATAGTACCTTTGCAGCTCAAATAAATACAATGAGATTACACAGAAACTTAGTATATACTACTATCGATTCTCTAAATGCGATATTTAACGAAGGAGAATATGCCGATAAAGTAGTAGCAAGAGCCTTAAAAAAAGACAAACGTTGGGGAAGTTCCGACAGGAAATTTGTTGCTGAAACGATTTACGAAATTGTTCGTTGGAAAAGACTATATTCCGAAATTGCCGAAGTTAAAGAGCCTTTTGACAGAGACAATCTTTGGAGAATGTTTGCTGTTTGGGCTGTTTTAAGAGGTTACCCAATTCCTGACTGGCGTCAACTGGAAGGAACACCTGAAAGAAAAATCAAAGGACGTTTTGACGAATTATCAAAAAACCGTGTTTTCAAAGAATCTATTCCGGACTGGATGGATGAAATAGGTGTTAAAGAATTAGGCGAAAACGTTTGGGCTAAAGAAATTGCAGCTCAAAACCAACCTGCTAAAGTTATTCTAAGAACCAACACCCTTAAAACAACTAAAGAAAAATTAAGAGCCATCTTAATGGATTTAGATATTGAAACTGAATTTCTTCCGGATCAGGCTGATGCTTTAGTCTTAAAAGAACGCGCTAATGTTTTTTTAACCGATGCTTTCAAAGAAGGTTTGTTTGAAGTTCAGGATGCTAGTTCGCAGTTAGTAGCTCCGTTTTTAGATGTTAAACCAGGAATGCGTGTCGTGGACACCTGTGCTGGTGCAGGAGGAAAAACACTTCATATTGCTTCTTTGATGGAAAACAAAGGACAATTAATTGCTATGGATTTATACGAAAGTAAATTAAAGCAATTAAAGTTAAGAGCAAAAAGAAACAGCGTTTTCAATGTAGAATACCGAGTTATTGATACAACCAAAGTAATTAAGAAGCTTCATGAAAAAGCAGACCGCGTTTTGATTGATGCGCCTTGTAGCGGTTTAGGAGTTCTAAAAAGAAATCCGGATGCCAAATGGAAATTACAACCGGAGTTTATTGACAACATCCGTAAAGTACAAGCGGAAGTTTTAGAAAACTATTCTAAAATTGTAAAACCTGGCGGAAAATTAGTTTACGCTACTTGTTCAGTTCTTCCATCAGAAAATCAGGAACAGGTAGAACGCTTTTTGAAAACCGAAATTGGTAAACAATTTACTTTTATTGAAGACCGAAAAATATTAGCTTCAGAATCTGGTTTTGATGGATTTTATATGGCTTTGTTGGAAAGAAAAGCTTAGTTCAGTCGGCTGAAAGAGACCATAAAAAAAGCGATTTTCATTTTGAAAATCGCTTTTTTTATATATAATCAAAATTGCAATCTTGAAATCTGCAATCTAAATTCTGCCTTCTAAAATTAGTCGTTCATCGAAATCAAAAACTCTTCGTTATTTCTGGTCTTCTTAAAACGATCGTTTATAAATTCCATGGCTTCCACCGGATTCATATCAGAAAGATATTTACGCATAATCCACATTCTTTGTAGTGTATTATCATCCAACAATAAATCATCACGACGTGTACTTGAAGATGTCAAATCAATAGCAGGGAAGATTCGTTTGTTGGCAATTTTTCTATCTAATTGCAACTCCATATTTCCAGTTCCCTTGAACTCTTCAAAAATAACCTCATCCATTTTTGAACCAGTTTCGGTCAAAGCAGTAGCAATAATACTTAATGAACCACCTTTTTCTACATTACGAGCCGCTCCAAAGAAACGTTTTGGTTTTTGTAAAGCATTGGCATCAACCCCTCCACTCAAAACTTTTCCTGAAGCTGGTTGAACGGTATTGTAAGCTCTCGCTAAACGTGTAATGGAGTCTAAAAGAATCACCACATCATGTCCGCATTCCACCAATCTTTTTGATTTTTCCAAAACGATATTCGCAATTTTAACGTGCTCTTGAGGCTCTCTGTCAAAAGTTGAAGCAATTACCTCACCTCTTACAGAACGTTGCATATCTGTAACCTCCTCAGGACGCTCATCAATCAACAATACGATTAAATACACCTCCGGATGATTAGCTGCAATAGCATTTGCAATTTCTTTCAACAGCATGGTTTTACCTGTTTTAGGCTGTGCCACAATCATACCACGTTGCCCTTTACCTATTGGAGAAAACAAATCAATAATTCGAGTTGAAATTGAACTTTCTCTTTCGGCTAATTTGAATTTTTCAGAAGGAAATACAGGCGTTAAGTGTTCAAAAGAAATTCGGTCTCTAACTACCTGAGGATCGTGTCCGTTAATTTTTAACACACGTACTAAAGGAAAGAATTTCTCTCCTTCTTTAGGTGGTCTCACCACTCCTTTCACAGTATCACCGGTTTTTAAACCAAATAATCGGATTTGAGAAGTTGATAAATAAATATCGTCAGGTGAAGCTAAATAATTATAATCCGAAGAACGTAAAAAACCATAACCATCAGGCATCATTTCTAAAACACCTTCACTTTCGATAATTCCGTCAAACTCAAAATCAGCATCTCTGAAATTGTTGTTTTTCTTATTCTTATGATTCGGGTTTTGATTTTGATTTTGTTGATTCGAATTCTGCTGATTTTGATTCTGATGTTGTTTATGTTGATTTGTTTCATCAGTTCGCTTGCGATCGTGTTGATGCTGTCTCTTAACATTTGGATTAGCTTCAACATCTGCAGCACCTTCGATTGCTTCTTCTCCTTGTTTTTCTTCCACAACAGGAGCGTCACTTTGTTGCGCAACAACTTTATTTTCCTTCTCTTTTTTTAAAGCAATTTTCTTTTCATAATTTGCTTTATTAAATTTCCCAGGTTTCTTTCTTTCAGGAACAACTTCAGCATTATCGCTAGTTTCCTCAACTGTAACAACTACATCTTCTTTTACAATTTCTTCCTTTAGTAATTCAGATTCAACATTCGTATTTACATCTAAAATTTCCGAATTAGTATCAGGAACATTTGCAGCAGTTTTTTTATCAAGTTGTTTTTTGACTGGTGTAATACGAACTCTTTTGGGTTTATCTTCAGTTGCAGCAACGCTATCTTTTTCTTCAACTTCGGTTGTTTTCAAAGAATTCTGAAACTCTAAAATACTTGTTATTAAAGCTTCTTTCTTTACACCGTTGAATTTTATTGTTTTAGCAGCTTTAGCTATTTGTTGAAGCTCAGAAAGCTTCATTTCTTTTAATGCCGAAATATCAAACATGTATGTATTTATGTGTTTAATTTAAAATGGGGATTCTTTAAAAAAAAGATAGGTAGTTTTTTATTATGAATTGACCGCAGTATGAAGTGCTTACGGTATTATATTGCAATAATACGAATAAAATTTTATCATGCAAATAGTATTTTATAAAAAGAAAATATATTTTTGTGCAACAATATTGAGAAAATGATACAACGAATTCAAACCATATATTTGCTTTTAGCTTTTGTAATTACAGGAGTTTTGCCTTTTATTTTTCCTTTATGGACATTGAGTGATGGTAAAGCTTTTTTATTTATGCAAAATCAGCTTTATGTAGTTTTATTTGGCCTGAGTACCACATTATCAATAGTTAGTATTTTATCCTATAAAAAAAGACAAAACCAATTTGTAATCAACAGATTGAATATCATATTAAATTTGATTTTATTAGGATTGTTTATATATCATTCACTAAATTTATCTGGAGAAATGCCTGGCGTTTCTGAGAAAGGTATTGGGATGTTTCTACCTATTTTTGCTATTGTAGCTTTAGTTTTAGCCAACAAAGCCATTAAAAAGGATGAGGATCTTGTAAAATCTGTGGATCGATTGAGGTAAACCTATAAATTTTAATTTATTTAGTGCGAAGGAAACCCGAATTTATATTCGGGTTTTTTTGTTTTATTTTTTTTACATTTGGGAACAATAGTAGCTTCTTATGAAAAAAACAATACGTATCCATTTAGCCGACGATCACAAAGTACTCATTGATGGTATGCGAACTTTATTGAACTCGATACCTAATTTTAATGTTGTTGGATTTTCCTTAAAGGGAACAGAACTTTATGAAGAAGTTTCAAACAATGCCACCGATATTTTAGTCCTTGACATTAGTATGCCGGAAAAAGATGGTATCGAAGTTTTAAGAGAATTTGCTAAGAAAGGCTTTCCTTGTAAAGTAATTGTACTCTCTACTTATGATGATGTTAAAGTAATTCAGGAAGTAATGAAATTAGGCGCCAGTGGTTACTTAACAAAACAATGCGCTGGAGAACACATAGTTGAAGCCATACAAGTAGTTAATACCGGTGAAGAATATTTTTCGAATCAGGTGAGGGAAACCATATTCAATTCGGCAACGAAAAAAAACCCAAAACTCAACAAAACAACAATAAGCAATGAGTACCAACTCAGCGGTAGAGAAATTGAAATAATCACACTGATTGCTTTAGAATATAGCGGAAAAGAAATTTCTGAAAAACTATTTATTAGTGCCAACACTGTTGAGACACATCGTAAAAATATCCTGAAAAAATTAAATGCTAAGAACACAATTAGCTTGGTCAAATTTGCTCTAAAAAACAATTTGATCAATCCATAAATCAAAGCACTTTCAACTTTTTTCTATGCTTAAAAAATGTTTTCATAGCTTGCTTTTAGTACTCATGATTTGCTGTACGAATCTTTTATTTTCGCAAACAAAAAATGAAATACATAAAGAGGTCACAACTTTGACTCAAAGAGCGACAGCTTTAATGAAATTAGAAAAATTTGAAAAATCTTTAATTCTTTCCAGAGAAGCCTTAGGAAACGCTATCCTCTTAAAAGACAACAACCTTATCGCCTTAAATTACAACACCATAGCTGCCAACTTTGATCAACTGGGAGAATACGAAAAAGCATTGTTTTATTACAAAAAATCATTGATTTACGCCAGCAGAACAAATAACTTAAATCTAAAAAACTGGCTCTACAATAATTTAGGCAATATCTATTGTTTTGACAAAAAAGAATACAGTAAAGGAATTTACTATTACCGAAAATCACTCCGATACAGCACTAAAATAGCCGATTCTTCAGCCATTTTCCTTACTAAGTTTAATATTGCCTGGGCTTATTTTGACGTACATAAATTTGAATTAGGACTTCCCTATCTAAAATACATTAACTTATTTCAGGAAAAACACAGCGACAGCTCTACTATCGTTATCTTAAATATGCTTAACGGCATGTATGAATCCTACAAAAACAATGATAAAAAAGCTACTTTTTATTTTGAAAATGCCATCAAACTAGGACAGAATGATGTAGACAAAACTGACCTCTCTTATGCCCATGAAGAATACTCTTCATTTCTATTTAAAATCAAAAAATACAAAAGGGCTTATGAAAATCTTCACGCTTATAACGAAATAACGAACGAACTTAAACGAGAAGAACGCTTAAAAAAACTAAATGTCATTGGGATCAACCTTGAAATTGACGAGTACAAAAGAGAAATTGACCATATAAAAACAGAATACAAAACTAATCACCAATTACTATTAGAAAAACAATCTAAAAACAGATTAATTAGTATTGCAATTATTTTCGCATTACTACTCATAATCGTTTTCTCTTATTTATATTTTCAAAATTCCCAATTAAAACAAAAAAATAAACTCAGAGAAATTGAAAGTAAAATCCAAGAGAATATCATTACAGCTTCGATAAATGGTCAGGAAATAGAACGCAAAAGGATAGCTTCCTTTTTACATGATAACATAAGCGCCTTACTTTCTTCGGCATCGCTGCATTTAACCGTTTTTTCTTCAAAAAATGATACTAACAGTGAAGAAATCACTAAAACAAAATCCATTCTTATTCAAACTCACTATAAAATCAGGGATTTATCACACCAACTTTTACCTTCATTATTGGCTCGTTTTGGACTATTCTATGCTTTAAATGACTTATGCGAATCCCATTCAAACTCTTCCCTTGAATTCAATTATTCAACAAATGTAAACGACGAAACCCGATATAACGAAGAATTCGAAATGAAAATGTATTTCATTATCAGTGAATTGCTAAACAACATCATCAAACACAGTAAAGCCACCAAGGCAAAAGTAAGCATCAAACAAATCGACTCTCATTTACATATCCTCATAAAAGACAATGGAATAGGTTTTGAAATTAAAAATTACCGAACAATTGAAGGTTTTGGTTTGAACCAAATTAAAGCAAGGGTTAACACAATGGAGGGAAAATTCAGAATTATCTCTAAACCAAATGAAGGAACTTCAATAAAAATTATAGCTCCTATTGAATACAAAAGTTAATCAAACCCTTTTTCCTAATTCAATGATCTCGAGATCTTTGATTTTATCTCCTTCAATTACAAATCGCAACATAGTACGTACTTGATGAAAACCACTTTTTCCACAAGCTCCCGGATTCATATGTAAAAGATTATGTTTTTTATCAAACATTACTTTTAAAATATGCGAATGCCCACAAATAAACAATTGGGGTGGATTAGCCTGCATCTCAGCTTTAATATTTGGATTATACTTGCCCGGATAACCACCAATATGTGTAATCCAAACTGAAACTTCTTCACACATAAAGCGATTATGCAACGGAAATTCTAATCGTGCTTCTGCTCCATCGATATTTCCATAAACCGCTCTTAGGGGCTTATATTTTTTTAAAGTATCAGTCACTTGCAAATCACCAATATCTCCTGCATGCCAAATCTCATCAGCCTGCTCAACATATTTTAAAATAGTATCATCGATATGACTGTGCGTATCCGAAAGCAAAAGAATTTTTTTCATCTAAATGGATAAAAGTTGCAAAACAACAAAGATACTGGAGACGAAAAAACTTTTAACCTTTTTGCAACATAAAAACTTTGTACCTTTGAAATTCTGAAACTTTGAGATAAAAAACTTGAGATATTTTATAAAATTAGCCTACAACGGAACCCTTTATCATGGATGGCAAATACAGCCAAATGCTGCTTCAGTACAGGAAACTCTAAATAAGGCATTTTCCGTTTTATTGCATTCTGAAATTAGTTTGATGGGTGCCGGACGTACAGACACCGGGGTTCATGCAAAGGAAATGTATGCCCATTTTGATTTTGAAACAGCTTTTGATATTCCTAAGTTAATTCACAAACTTAATTCCTATCTTCCAAAAGACATCGTGATTTACGGAATTTTCCCAGTAGACAATGAAGCACACTGTAGATTTGATGCTACTAAAAGAACCTATGAATATCACATTAATACATTTAAAGATGCTTTTTTGCAGGAACAAAGTTGGTATTACAATCAAACTTTAGATATCGATTTAATGAATGAAGCGGCACAATTGTTATTAAATTATACCGATTTTCAGTGTTTCTCAAAAGTACATACCGATGTGAATACATTTGATTGCAGCATTTATGAAGCCTATTGGAAAAAGGAAGGGAACAAGCTAATTTTTACCATTTCGGCCAATCGTTTTTTGAGAAATATGGTACGTTCCATTGTGGGAACATTGGTTAATATTGGTTTACACAAAATAAATTTAAACGATTTCATAGCTATTATCGAAAGTAAAAACAGAGAAAAAGCCGGTTTTTCGGTTCCTGCACACGGATTGTATTTAACAAAAATTAAATATCCTTACATAAAGGATTAGTCCTTAGTAACTAGTCCTTAGTTTTTAAAATTCAAATAAAAACTAAGGACTAAGGACTATAAACTAAGAACTAAAACAAAATAAATGAAAGCAAAAGCATTCGACACTCGATTATTTAAAAGAATATTACACTATACAAAGCCTTATCAATGGCGTTTTAATGGCGTGGTGGTATTTGCCATTTCATTGTCTGTATTTTCGGCTTTACGACCGTATTTACTAAAACAAACTGTTGACAATTATATCAAAACAGAAGATGCTTCCGGTCTTTTGTTATACATAACATTGATGGGAATTGTACTGTTGCTGGAGGTTTTTTCACAATTTTATTTTGTGTATTGGGCAAACTGGCTGGGTCAGGATATCGTTAAAGATATTCGCCTTAAATTATTCAAACATATTTTGAGTTTCCGAATGAAATATTTTGATTTGGTACCTGTTGGACAATTGGTAACACGTTCCGTATCAGACATTGAATCTATTGCCCGTATTTTCAGCCAAGGATTATTTATGATTATAAGTGATTTAATGAAAATGGTGGTTGTACTACTTTTTATGTTTTACATGAACTGGAAACTCACCTGGATCGTGATCATTGCCATGCCTATTTTAGTTTTCATCACTCGAATTTTCCAACGCAAAATGCAAGTTGCTTTTGAAGAAGTGCGTACACAAATTGCCAACATGAATACTTTTGTTCAGGAACGTGTAACCGGAATGAAGATTGTACAATTGTTTAATCGTGAAAAAATTGAATTAGAAAAATTCAAATCCATAAATGAAAAACATCAAAATGCCTGGATTAAAACCATACTTTACAACTCCATCTTCTTCCCTATTGCCGACATTATTTCTTCTTTAGCTTTAGGCTGTGTTGTTTTGTATGGTGGTATTAAAATCTTAAACGGAGATCATTTTACCACTTTTGGAGATTTGTTTTCTTATACAATGTTCATCAGTTTATTGTTCAACCCTTTGCGTCAAATTGCAGATAAATTCAACGAAATGCAATTAGGAATGATTGCTGCTAATCGTGTTTTTGAAATCATTGACACCCAGGATCAAATTCAGGATAACGGAACGATTGAAGCTCCTGTTTTTAATGGGAATATTACTTTCAAAGACGTTCGTTTTAGTTATATCGACAATGAAGAAGTCATAAAAGGTATTGATTTACATGTTAATCCTGGAGAAACTATCGCCATCGTAGGCGCTACAGGAGCAGGTAAATCAACAATTATCAACTTATTGAATCGCTTTTATGAAATAAAAAGCGGAACCATTTGTATCGACAATACAAACATCGAAAATTATACTTTGAGTTCACTTAGAAAACAAATTGCAATTGTTTTGCAGGATGTTTTCCTTTTTGCCGATACTATTTACAATAACATCACTTTAAACAATCCTGACATTAGTAGAGAAGATGTTTACGCTGCCGCAAAAAAAATAGGGGTTCATGAATTCATCATGAGTTTGCCTGACAATTATGATTTTGATGTAAAAGAACGCGGTGTAATGCTTTCTTCTGGTCAAAGACAATTGATTGCTTTTTTAAGAGCTTATGTGAGTAATCCAAGTATTCTTATTCTGGATGAAGCAACCTCATCAATTGATACCTATTCAGAAGAATTAATCCAGCGAGCTACCGAAACCATAACTCAAGGAAGAACTTCCATTGTTATTGCGCATCGATTAGCAACCATTGTAAATGCCGATAAAATTGTAGTTATGGACAAAGGTTTAATTGTTGAAGAAGGAACTCATCAGGAATTAATCAATAAAGAATCAGGTTATTATAAAAACCTATATGATTCTCAATTTTCATTAGCTGAATAATTCAAAATGACCCCTACTGAAAACATATTACAAGCCAGACAAATAACCATAGGTTATACCCATAAAAAAGCACAAAATATTGTAGCTTCTAATATTGACTTGAAGCTGGAAAAAGGAAAACTTGTGGCGTTAATTGGTGCTAATGGTATTGGAAAATCAACCTTATTACGAACGATAACCGGAATCCAAAAAACAATTTCTGGAACTGTTTTTTTAAACAATAAAGACATTCACCACATGAATCCTTTGGCTTTAGCCCAAAATTTGAGTGTGGTGTTAACCGAAAAACTACCTGCAAGTAACCTTAGTGTTTTTGAATTGGTTGCTTTAGGAAGACAACCATACACCAATTGGATAGGAACTTTAAGCGAAGAAGATATTGCAAAAGTCAATCAGGCTTTGGCGCTTACGCAAATTGAGCATTTGGCAACCAAAAGACATTATGAAATTAGTGATGGGCAATTACAAAAAGTATTAGTAGCAAGAGCTTTAGCTCAAGATACACCCCTAATTGTTTTAGACGAACCAACCACACATTTGGATTTACTGCACAAAGTTTCTTTATTCCGCCTATTAAAAAAACTAACTCAGGAAACGCAAAAATGTATTTTATTTTCTACCCATGACATTGATTTAGCCATCCAATTGAGTGATGAAATGATTGTAATGACTCCTGGAAATGTGGTTCAGGATCAACCGTGTAATTTAATTTCAAAAGGCGTTTTTAATCATCTTTTCAAAGATGAGCACATTACTTTTGATGCTACAAAAGGAAAATTTGTGATTAACTAACGGCACCCAAACAACTATCGGAATAAGAAACTTTTGCTAATTACACCAAGTAATCTATATTCCAATTCGATTTCTGCTTTCTAAATTCTGCCAACTGAAAAATAATCACTGATTACTTTAGAGAAATCTGCCTCTTAGCTTCTCCTACGACAAAAGCTACTGAATTAGCAATATTAAAACTTCTGATTTTATTTGACATTGGAATTGTCAATTGGTTTTCTTTGGCAAATAAAGCCATGAATTCTTTGCTCAAACCTACACTTTCTTTTCCAAAAACTAACCAATCACCATCCTGAAACTCAATTTCTAAATAGGATTTTTCGGCATGGGAGCTCATCAGGAAAACCCTTGATTGATCCGAAACTTGCTCTAACCATTCGGCTACATTTTGATATTCGGTTACATCAAGATGCACCCAATAATCAAGACCAGATCGTTTTAGATTCTTATCGTTAATCACAAAACCAAAAGGATGAACTAAATGCAAACGACTTTCGGTCCCTACACATAAACGACCAATATTTCCGGTATTATTTGGAATTTCAGGTTCTACTAAAACTATATTTAACATCTTATTATTTTAAATTGATAATTGGATTTGATATTGCAACCACAACGGTTATTGCTAAATATCATTTAAATTGAAATCTTCAACTTCTTTGACTTCTCCGGCTTGTAAATGATCTAAATACACATTCCCTACTCGTACACGTACCAAACGTAAAGTTGGGAAACCAACCGCTGAAGTCATTTTCCTTACTTGTCTAAACTTTCCTTCTCGAATTGTAATAGCGGCCCAGGAAGTAGGCCCATGACGTTCATCTCTTATTTTTTTTCCTCTTGGACCAAAATCAGGAATTTCTTCAAGTAGTTGAGCTTTACAGGGTTTAGTCAGGTATTTTTTCCCATTAAAACCTATTAGAACTCCTTTTTTTATTTCGTCGATAGCTTCTTGTGTAATTACACCATCCACCTGAACATAATATTCTTTTTCTACTTTTTTAGAACGAACTAATTCACTCATTTTACCATCAGTAGTAAGCAATAATAAACCTTCAGAATCTTCATCTAATCGACCGATAGCCATAGTTCCTTCGGGAAAGTCATATAATTCTCCTAAAAGCCTTTTTCTTCGTTTCAATTCATATATAAACTGACTCAAAAATCCGTATGGTTTATGAAGAATAAAATGATGATGTGACATGCTTTAGTGTAAAATTTGCGCAAAAATACACAAATCAAAGCATTGTTCAGGACATTTATATTGATTTAAAAAGAAAGGTTTAAACCAAAATTTAATACTAACTGAAACTGATTAAATTTTTGATTCTGTACAGGTTGCGAGTAATAATTCATCCCTGGCTCGACAAAGAAACTAGTTTTTTTATACAATTCATATTGCAATGTACTGCTCAAAACAGTACCAAAAACAACATCATTAACATTAGAATTTTTACCAATTACACTGTTATCAAGCATCACTTTATTTGAAATTACTTTGCCTACAAAACCTCCAGTATTAAGATTAACACGAGTTTTTCCTTTATTCAAAACAGCATAAGAAACCTCCATTGGCAGCTCGGCATACTGTACTTTTTGGGTCAAATTAGCCGTTTCATAAAAAGTATACGCCATGGCATCAGATGAATTAACTGATGTTTTAGGAAAAAACAAATAATTGCTATTACTCGTAATCCCTCCTCCTTCTTGATTAGAAATCGCTGCATTGGTCTTTACTACATTAATCAAACTCTTAGACGCAATCATATAAGAAACATTGGCTACTTGTTGACCTAGTTCACTCACTTTCAAACCAGTACTTACAGCCCATCGACGATTTAATTTATAATTGGTTTTCATCCCATAATTATATCCTTTTTGTGAAGCAATTGGGTTTCCTAAAGATTTTTGATTGTTTATATTTTGAGAACTATTTACTCCTGCAAATAATTGCAAAGACCATCTTTCTTTAACATTTTCAGATTTGAGCTTACTTTCTTTTTCTTTTAATAATTCGGCTAAAGCATTGTCTTTTAATTCTTCTTTTCTTGAAACATTTGAATCTTCATTTTGCTTTTGGGTTACCTCTTTTTTATCCAGAACTCCATTATTTTTATCTGCCAAAGGATTTTGATTAACAACTTTATCATTTAACACCAATGCCTTATCCTGATAATTAGGCATTTGATTTTTAACATCCGATTTTTTTGTACCCAAGGGCTTTGACGGTTTACCATTTGATGTTATCCCGGTATAATTTGGATACCTGTTACTATTCCCCTTAAAAACAGTAGCATCCGAATCATTATTTTTGTCCTTTTCTTCAAAAATATCCTCCTGATTTTTTTTCTCCATAACATCAATGGATCTGGTTTTATCTACTACTCCATTTTCAGGATTCACCCTATTATTTTCTAAAATAACCGATTCCTTGGACTGGAAATAAAAAATGGAAAACAATCCTAAACCAATAAGCAAACTGGCTGCAACAGGCCACCAATATGCCAATACTTTTTTCTTTTTAGGAGTATTTAATCGTTCCTCAATTCCATTCCACAAATCATCCGGAGGATTCTTAGTAAAATCTTCCAAAGAGGAAATCAATTTATCTATTTCGTCTTTTTTCATATGCTGTATCTCTTGTATTTCTTAATTGAAATTCAAAAATCGATTGTTAATCTTTTTTTATGGCCATCAATGCGGCAATTCTTCGCTGTAAATTCCCCTTTGCTCTATTCAAATTGGATTTAGATGTTCCTTCAGAAATGTTCAAGGCAAGCGCAATTTCTTTATGCTTCATCTTTTCAAAATAATATAAATTGAAAACCAAACGATATTGATCCGGTAATTGCTGAATACATTCAACTAATTTCTCTTTAGGAATAGAATATACATCTACATCTTCTTCTTCATCAATAATATCTCCTTGAAAAGTCTCGTCTTCAAAGAGTAAATCCCGTTTTCTTTTTTTTAATGTTTCAATTAACTTATTGATAAAAATACGTTTCAACCATCCTTCAAAACTGCCTTCAAAACGGTATTGATTCATTTTTTGAAAAGCAACAACGAAAGCCTCCTGAAAAACATCTTTGGCATCCTCTTCATTTTTCATATACTTAATGCACAAACCATACAATACAGGAGCATACAACTGATAAATTTTCTGTTGCGCTCCTCTATCATTTTCGATACATTTCCGGATATAATAATCTATAGGTTCTTCCAAAAAAAAAAATCTTAAAACAATTTGACGTAAACAAATTTAAGCATTCTCTGCTTTTTAAATTACTTGGTATAAATCAAAACATATCCATCAGTAAAATTATCCTGAATACATAACTCTTCATGATCTAAATAGAGTATCACATAAGTCATTTCATTGAAAGTAAGTAGATAGTGTTCTTTATGATCAAAAATACTTTTCCCCTTTTTTATAGTATAGACATAAGTTCCCGTTTCGACATTATCAGTATAAACCGTTACTTTTTCATTTCCTCCAAAAACCAATTTAATTGTAACACCGGTGCTTTCAGGAGTAACAATTTCATTTCCAGAAAAGCCTCCTCTGGATTCCTGCCAATTCCAAGTTCCTACTATATCTCGTTCACTAACTATCTCGTCATCACTTTTTAAAGAACAAAACGAAAAAAAGAATATAGAAACAATTAAATAAAACAGACCTCTGATACTCATGATAGTTTTGGTTTTACTTTAATAGTTAGAGGATAAAAATCTAAAAGGTTGCGTAAAATCTTTAAAAAAACATCTTGGTTTAATAAAAAACCACCTTAAAATCGGCTTTAATCTTTATTTTTGTTCTCATCACTTTTAAAATCTGTTTATGTTCAATATGCTTCCTATTTTAGTTTCGTTTATTATTGCCCTTTTTATTGGTATTTATATCGGAAAACTGATCTTTTCCGCTCGTTTTCAAGCGGAAAAAACAAGTCTGGAAGAAAAATTAATTGCTCTTCAGTCCCAAATCAATCAATTGAAAGAGCAATTTTCCAATGAAAAAAATAATTTCGAAAAACAATTAGAAAATAGCAACAAAGAAAAAGAAGCTATTCGAACTGAAAAAGACAGTCTCGCCATCCAACTTTCTAAAAAAGAAGTCGATTTTGAGAATCTTTGGGAAAGAAATAAAGAACAAAAAGACGAAGTTGAAAAACTACAGGAAAAATTCACCAAAGAATTCGAAAACCTTGCCAATAAAATTCTGGACGAAAAATCGAATAAATTCACCGAGCAAAATAAAGAAAATATGAAAAATATCCTGACACCACTTCAGGATAAAATTCAATTGTTTGAAAAGAAAGTCGAAGATACCCATAAAGAAAGCATTGATTATCATGCGGCTTTACGCCAACAAATTTTAGGCTTACGCGAAATGAATATTCAAATGAGCAAGGAAACTCTGAATTTAACCAAAGCCTTAAAAGGCGACAGTAAAATGCAGGGAAATTGGGGCGAATTAGTGCTAGAACGTGTTTTAGAAAAATCAGGCTTAGAAAAAGGCCGTGAATACGAAGTACAACAAAGCTTTACTACCGAAGACGGAAATCGTGTGATGCCTGACGTGGTTATTAATTTGCCAGACGGCAAAAAAATGATTGTAGATTCTAAAGTTTCACTAACAGCTTATGAAAAATACATCAATGAAGATGAGGAAGAGGTAAAAAATTCCTTTTTAAAAGAACATGTCAACTCCATCAAACGTCATGTAGAGCAATTAGGCAATAAAAACTATCAGGATTTATATCAAATGGAGAGCCCTGATTTTGTATTGCTTTTTATCCCAATCGAACCGGCTTTTGCCATTGCTTTGAATGAAGATATTAGTTTGTATAACAAAGCTTTTGAAAAAAACATAGTAATTGTAACTCCGGCTACATTATTAGCTACTTTGCGCACCATTGACAGCATGTGGACCAACCAAAAGCAACAGGAAAACGCATTGGAAATTGCACGTCAGGCGGGAGCATTATATGATAAATTTGAAGGTTTCGTTGCCGATTTAATCAAAATAGGTAAAAAAATTGACGAAACAAAACTTGAATACAGTGGCGCCATGAACAAGCTAGTTGACGGTAGCGGTAACCTTATTACCCGCGTTGAAAAACTTAAAAAAATGGGAGCCAAAGCCAAAAAAGCTTTACCCGAAAGTATCATAGCCCGAGCCAGCAAAAACAATAATCTGACTGAATAAATTCAAAGCCGTTTTCAAACTAAATCAAAATTTGAAAACGGTTTTCTTCTTAAATTACAAACGCAAAAATATGTTTTCGTTTTAAGCGGTGCTCTTTCGATAAAAAGTATCAAAAAAACGTTATTTCACGCATTCTTTGCCCCTGCTTTATTAGGATTTTTACAGTTTTTTTTCTAACTTTAAGTAGATAATAAATGCTGTCATGAAAAAAATACTACTCCTATTTTTATTTTTTTTCAGTGTCCCAATAGTTGCTCAGGATAAAAAAATGACTACTACTGGCAACATTACTTTTGAAGCATCTGTACCTTTCTATGAAGCCGTTGAAGCCAAAAACAACAAGGTTTATTGTTTATTAAATTTGAAAAACGGAAACATTAGTTTTATTGTTTTTATAAAGCTTTTCCATTTTGAAAGAAGCCTTATGGAGGATCATTTCAATGCTAATTATATGGAAAGTAAAAAGTACCCAAAAGCGACTTTTAAAGGTCAGATTGAAAAATTTGCCATTGCTAAGATCAATACTACACCTACTGATTATTTCATCAAAGGACGTATTACTATTCACGGAGTAACAAAAAATATAAAAGTACTAGCCAAGTTATCTAAAACTGTCGAAAATAAAATCATTATTCAATCGGATTTTAGTTTAAACACCGAAGATTATAAAATTGACATTCCTTTCATCGTTAGCAATAAAATTGCTAAAAAAGTCAATGTTCAATTGACAGCAGCACTCCAATAAATTTATCTGCCCAAACAATCCCGCAACGCTACTTCTAAATTTTCAAATTGAAATTTGAAGCCTGTATTTTTTATCTTAATATTGGAAATTCTCCTTCCGGTTAAAACAATTTTTGACATTTCACCCAAAAATATTTTTAGCAAAAAAGAAGGCACATTAGGTAACCAAATATTATAACCATAAAACTTAGCCAAAGTTTCGGAAAAAGATTGATTTGTTGTGTCATCTGTAATTGCAGCATTATATGCACCATTCATAGCGGAATTATTAATGGCTTCCAAATAAATGGCGGATAAATCATCAATATGAATCCAGGGCATATACTGTTTTCCGGAACCTAAAGCAGAACCCAATTTGAACTTAAAAACCGTACTTAAATGTTTCAACAAACCTTCGTTAGCACCTAAAACTAATCCGGTTCGGATTTGAACAGTTCGAATTCCTAATTTTTCAAAATCATGTAAAGAAGATTCCCATTTTTGACAAGTATAACCTAAAAAATCATTTGCCGGTTGCATTTCTTCTGTACAAATAGCACGCCCGTTTATTGCACCATAAATCCCTACTGCTGAAGCTGAAATAATAGCTTCTACTTTTTTATTATTTTTTTCTAAAGCATTATAAAGCAATTGAGCTGTTTCGATCCTACTAGACAAAATGGCTGCTTTTCGTTTTTTGGCCCAACGTTTATCTGCAATACCTTCACCTGCCAAGTGAATAATATAATCAGCTTTTTTTATAGCTTCCTCTTCAATAGTTTGCGCTTCTAAGTTCCAGGTATAATAAAATACATCATCGGTATTCACTTGCTTTCTTCTGCTCAAAACAGATACCGAAAAACCATGAGAAACTAACAATGATGTCAAATGTTTTCCAACAAATCCAGTACCTCCCGATATCAAAACATTCTTTTTCATTTTGTCATCATTTATCATTTACCCAAAGATATAAAATATTTTGTTTAACATTAACATAAAATCATTAAACAATTTACTAACTTTATAACTCAATAAAAAAAACGAAAAAATGGCAACTAAAAAAACGTCTATAACTAAAGAATCCATTGTTTCTCAATACATGAATAGCACTTTAGAGAACAATGAAAGACCACAATCAGTATATCTTTTTGCTAAAAAAAATGGCTTTACAGAAGCTGAATTCTATAATTTCTTTGGGAATCTGGAAAGTATTGAAAAAGAAATCTATGTTATGTTTTTAGAAAAAACGATTGAATTGATACATAAGGACAGCAACTATGAGTCTTATGACATGAAAAGTAAACTGTTAAGCTTTTACTTTACCTTTTTTGAATTATTAGCTGCTAACAGAAGCTATGTTATCATGAGTTTGAATGAGAATAAAAACCAACTCAAAAACCTCTTACAACTTTCCGGTTTAAGAACCGCTTTTAAGAAATTCATCGACGAAATTACTACTGATGAAATCCGAATTCAACAGGAAAAAATAAAATATTTTCAGGAAAAAGCAATTCAGGAAAGCGCTTGGATTCAATTGCTATTCACTTTAAAATTTTGGTTAGAAGATGGTTCTCCCAATTTTGAAAAAACAGATGTTTACATTGAAAAATCGGTAAAACTAAGTTTTGAACTTATGAATGCGGCTCCCATAAACAGTTTGATTGATTTTGGGAAATTTATTTTCAAAGAAAAAATGCAAAACAACTCATGAAAACAATCGATTATATTCCAACTTCAAAGATTGAACGCGCCACTAAACTAGTCCAGACAGGCGCTAAAGTGGGTGTGAATTATTTGAAATATTACGGAGAAAAAATAGTGAATTCAGACCTTAATAAAGACAAATTAAACGAAGAAAATGCAGAGGATATATATAATGGTTTAAAAAGCCTAAAAGGTAGTGCGCTTAAAGTGGCGCAAATGCTTAGTATGGACAAAAATTTCCTGCCACAGGCATATGTCGAGAAGTTTTCTTTGTCCCAATTCTCTGTTCCACCTCTTTCGGCTCCCTTGGTATTGAAAACCTTCAAAAATAATTTTGGAAAAACACCTTATGAAATTTTTGATGAATTCAATCCCAACTCGGTGAATGCGGCAAGCATTGGTCAGGTACATTTAGCCGTGAAAAACGGTAAAAAATTGGCGGTAAAAATTCAATATCCGGGCGTGGCTAACAGTATTTCGTCTGATTTGGCTTTAGTAAAACCTATTGCTATCCGAATGTTTAATTTACAGGGCAAAGATTCTGATAAATATTTTAAAGAAGTAGAAGACAAATTGATTGAAGAAACCAATTATCTATTGGAACTCAAACAAAGTCAGGAAGTGGTTGATGCCTGCAAGAAAATTGACAACTTGGTATTTCCAGAATATTATCCTGAGTTTTCTTCTGAAAAAATCATCACCATGGACTGGATGAATGGAAAACATTTATCCGAATTTAAAAATTCAGATTCAGAAATCGCTAATAAACTTGGTCAGGCATTATGGGATTTTTATATGTATCAAATTCATATTTTACGAAAAGTTCATGCCGATCCGCATCCGGGAAATTTTCTTATTAACGACCAAAATGAATTGGTTGCACTTGATTTTGGTTGTATGAAAAGCATCCCAAATGACTTTTACATTCCCTATTTTGAATTGGTCGATAAAAAAATCATTAACGATGAAGCTCTTTTTAGAAAAAAGCTATTTGAATTAGAAATTCTAAGAACTGACGACACTCCGGAAGAAATTGACTATTTCACCGCCATGTTTTATGATTTATTATCATTGTTTACACTGCCTTTTCAAACTGATACTTTTGATTTTTCGAATGAAGAATTTTTCGAAAAAATTGCTCAGTTAGGAGAACGCTTTTCAAAAGATACCAATTTGAAAAAAATGAACGGAAACCGTGGCTCGAAACATTTTATTTATATGAATCGAACTTTTTTTGGTTTGTACAACCTAATGTTTGATTTGAAAGCAAAAATTGAAGTGAATCATTTCCAAAAATACAGCTAATGAAAAAAGAAATCAGCAATTTAGACATAGACCGAATCATTGAAATGGCATGGGAAGACCGAACTACTTTTGAAGCGATTCAATTGCAATTTGGATTAAAAGAACAGGAAGTAATAGATTTAATGCGTACCGAAATGAAAGCGTCTAGTTTTAAAATGTGGCGAGAACGAGTGCAAGGTCGAAAAACAAAACATGAAAAATTAAGAAATTTTACCGAAGGACGTTTTAAATGCAGCCGTCAAAGACAAATCAATAACAATAAAATTTCGAAAAGATAATTCGAATTAAATAGTTTCCAAAAAATGAAAAACATTGTAATCATAGGTGGTAGTAAAGGAATAGGAAATGCTATTTTGCTACAGCAATTGGAAAAAAACAAAATTTACAATATTAGCAGAACTGCTCCTGAAATTGCTCATCCTAATCTTAAACATTATTCACTTGATGTATTACAGGATGAACTACCGGAAATTGAAACCATAGACACTTTAATTTATTGTCCGGGTTCTATCAACTTGAAACCTATTGGTAATTTAAGCATCAATGATTTCAGAAACGATTTTGAAATCAATGTTATTGGAGCCGTAAAGTGCATTCAGCACTATTTAGCGGTTCTAAAAAAAGGAAACAGTCCTTCAATCTTACTCTTCAGCACTGTTGCGGCAAAATTGGGTATGCCTTTTCATGCAAGTATTGCTACTGCAAAAGCCGGAATTGAAGGATTAGTAAAAAGTTTGGGAGCCGAATTAGCTTCGACTGTGCGTATCAATGCTATTGCCCCTACTATTACTGAAACCTCACTCGCTTCATCTATCCTTCGAAATGAAAGAATGAAAGAAAACATGATCGAACGTCATCCTATGAAAGGCTATTTAAAACCGGATGAAGTAGCTCAAATGGCTGATTTTTTAATTTCAGAAAAAGCAAAATCAATTTCAGGACAAATATTCGAAATGGATTATGGCTTAGTTACATTTAAACTCTGATGAAATGAAAATTCTTTTAACAGGTGCCACTGGCTATATTGGAAAAAGACTTTTACCCATTTTAGTATCTCATGGGCATGACGTTATTTGTTGTGTAAGAGATAAAAACCGATTTAATTTTCCCGAAGGATTTGAAAATCAAATTCAACTTATAGAAATTGATTTTTTAAAAAAGGAAACTTTATTACAAATACCCGAATCGATTGATGCTGCTTATTACCTCATTCATTCGATGTCAAATTCCGCTGATAATTATGATGAATTAGAACGAAAATCAGCCGAAAATTGCGTTGAAAGATTGAATCAAACATTGGTAAAACAAGTTATCTATCTAAGTGGAATAGTCAACGAAAAATCCTTATCCAAACATTTATCCTCCCGAAAAAGAGTAGAAGAAATTCTCAATCAAGGCACATTTGCAACTACCACTTTAAGAGCCGGAATTATTGTGGGTTCCGGAAGTGCTTCTTTTGAAATCATCCGGGATTTAGTAGACAAACTTCCTGTTATGATCGCTCCCAAATGGCTGAATACCAAATGTCAGCCGATTGCCATTAATGATGTTCTGGTATTTCTGTTAAAATCATTAGCAAACCCCTTAACCTTCAATAAAAATTTTGACATTGGTGGACCGGATATTCTGACTTACAAAGAAATGCTTTTAGCTTTCGCAAAAGCTAAAAACCTGAAAAGACACATTTATACCGTTCCGGTAATGACTCCAAAATTGTCTTCTTACTGGCTTTATTTTGTTACTTCGACCTCTTACAAATTAGCAACAGCCCTTGTAAGCAGCATGAAAATTGAAGTGGTTTGCAAAGACAATCAAATAAATGAATTACTTAACGTCCAACCGATTTCTTACGAAGAAGCATTATCAAAAGCATTAATCAAAGTACAGGAAGATCAGGTAGCTTCGAGCTGGAAAGATTCTTTAATAAGCGGACGTTTTAAAAATAATATTTCTCAATTTATCAAAGTCCCTAAAAAAGATTGTTTTATTGACCGGCGCAAAAAAGAAATTGTTGATCGGGAACAAACTATAGAACGGATTTGGTCCATTGGTGGCGAAACGGGCTGGTATTATGGAAACTGGCTATGGAGTATTAGAGGTTTTATCGATAAATTATTTGGGGGTGTGGGATTACGAAGAGGACGCACTAACAAACATAGTATTCACGCTGGAGATGTATTGGATTTTTGGCGGGTTTTGTATGCCAATAAAGAAGAAGGTAAATTAATTTTATTTGCCGAAATGAAACTACCGGGTGAAGCCTGGCTCGAATTCAAAATCATTGGAAACACTTTGTATCAATCAGCGACATTCAGACCAAAAGGTTTTTTGGGAAAGTTGTATTGGTATTCTGTGCTACCGTTTCATGAATTTATTTTTAAAGGAATGCTGAATAAATTGATCAAATAACATTTTACAAAAAGAATAACCATTTCATTTAAAGCAACTTAAAATATTTTAAACCATTAAGAAATTAAGGCAATTTAAGAGCAGTTCTTAATAAACTTAATTTCTTAATGGTTGAAATTTTACAAAATTTAAGTCAAAATACCAGCTTTATAAGTTGCAATCGCACGGTCTCTGGCCATAGCATGATCGACCATTGGTTCACCGTAACCCAAATCAAATTCAGGAATCCATTTACGGATATAAATTCCTTTTTCGTCAAATTTTTTCAACTGAATATCCGGATTAAAAACTCGGAAATAAGGTGCTGCATCACAACCTGTTCCTGCTGCCCATTGCCAATTGCCAACATTAGCCGACAATTCATAATCCAATAATTTTTGAGCAAAATAAGCTTCGCCCCATTGCCATTGAATCAACAGGTGTTTGCATAAAAAACTGGCGACAACCATTCGCACCCGGTTGTGCATATATCCAGTTTCATTGAGCTGACGCATTCCTGCATCTACCATTGGATATCCCGTCCTACCTTCACACCAGCGCTTAAAATCTTCTTCATTATTGCGCCATTGAATACCATCATAAGCCGATTTAAAATTCTGTGTTACGACTTTTGGGAAATGATAGAGAATTTGCATAAAAAACTCCCGCCAAATTAATTCACTCAAAAAAGTCGCATTGGTTTTATCTGCAAAAGCAACCATTTTACGAATACTGACCGTTCCAAAACGCAAATGAGGCGACAAATAAGAAGTGGCATCTACAGCGGGGAAATCCCGTTGCTCCTGATAATTCGCTAATCCATCCAAAGTATAGGGTTTCACCTTGATTTTACTTTCTACAAAACCTATTTGTTCCAATGCAGGAAAATCAAAATTGCTTTTATAAAAATTTGAAAATGATTGCGTAGTATTATATTCCTGAAGTGGTTTGATCTTTGCAAATTGCTCCAGCCATTTATTTTTATAGGGCGTATAAACCGTGTACGGCAAACCATCCGCTTTTGTGATTTCTTTTTCTTCAAAAATCACCTGATCTTTAAAAGAATAACTCAGAATGGCATGCTGTTCTAACAATTGACAAATGCAATCGTCGCGATCCATTGCATAAGGTTCGTAGTCCTTGTTGAAGAAAACTTTTTTTACCTCAAATTCATCAACAATTGTTTGCCAAACTTCCTGCGTTTTTCCTTTTTTAATTAAAATTGAACTGCCAATGGATTGTAATTCTTTATTTATTTGCAAAAGCGAATCATAAATTAAACCTACTCTGGCATCGTCTTTAGGTAAAGAATCTAAAATTGAATCGTCAAAAATAAACAAAGGAATGACCGGGTATTCTGATTGCAAAGCATAGAATAAACCCACATTGTCTTCGAGTCTTAAATCACGACGGAACCAAAAAAAGGAAACTGCTGTTTTAGCCATTATTTTGAATTAAAAATTTCGTTAACTTTTTTCTCCCGATATTCAAAAATAGCTTTGAGTTTATTTTTGACCACCAAAGCATTCATAATGCGCCCAATAAAACCAAGAGGTAACGCATAATGCACTAAATCAGTCATGATGACTCCGTCTTCAACAGGCTCAAAAAAATGTTTGTGATGCCATAAGGTATAGGGACCAAAACGTTGTTCATCTATAAAATAACGTTGGTGTTCAACAATGGTAATTTCGGTAACCCAAGTGAGTTTTATTCCAAGAAGTGGTGAAACTTTGTATTGAATAATTTGGCCGGGATACATGTTTTTCTCATCAAAATCAGTGATTTGAAATCCCATAGAATTTGGAGTTATTTTTTGCAAATTGCGCGGACTGGAAAAAAAAGTCCAACAGTCTTCAATGGAAGCATTTACTTTTTGAACTGTTTTTTTTGAATAAACTTTCATTTGATTTTATGCTTGCTGGGCATTGCGTGAAGGATGGAAGCGGCATCCTTTAATAAAATCCCGACACATCTGGATTTTATTAAAGATATAGCGTACAGCCTGACCTTTTTGAAAACATTTTTCTTGTTTTCAAAAAGGGCACGCCCAAATTATTCTAAATTTTGTAATACTTAAACGGGACAAATAACATCCCAAAACACTCTCCGTGTTCCTTACCTAAATGCTTGTGATGCACTTTGTGCGCCTTTCGTAAACCGATTAGATATTTATTCTTAGTATGCTTGAACCACTTGAAACGCTGATGAATCAAGACATCGTGAATCATGAAATAGCAAAAGCCATATAAAGTGATTCCTAACCCAATAAAAAACAAATAATTGAAGTTGTCTTGCGCACCAAAATAAAAAAGAATGATACTTGGCACGGCAAAAATGACAAAGAAAATATCGTTGCGTTCAAAAACATGGTCGTAACGAGGCTGGTGATGATCGGCGTGGAAATACCACATAAAACCATGCATGACATATTTATGGGTCAACCAAGTCACACATTCCATGAACAGAAAAACAGCTACTGTTATTAAAAATGAAATCATTTTTTATGTTTTTAAATCGATTTATTCTACTAATCGCAACTTATACGTCACAAATGATTGTGCTAAAAGTGTCGCTTTAGTGTAATTAGAAACTCTTATACGGCTGTTTCCAATTTCCTTGCAAGGGGTATTTTCTAATTTTCGAAGTAACTTTTTGTAATACACATAAGCGGTATAAACGCCAAATTTAGCTTCAATAGGTAATTTTATGATACCTTGATAAGCGACTTTGAAATCTTCATTTATTTCGTTGATAATGGCTTTTTTAGCATTTTCATCAAAAGATTTTAAATCCACTCCCGGGAAATAATTACGATTCAGGATTAAATTATCGTCTTTTAAATCTCTTAGAAAATTTACTTTTTGAAAAGCCGAACCCAATCGCATTGCCTGATCTTTCAATTGGTCGTATTTTTGATTATTGCCACGAACAAAAACTTTCAAACACATAAGTCCCACAACATCAGCCGAACCGTAAATGTATGCTTCATATTCGGCCTTGGAATCATAATCCTGCTTGATTAAATCCATTTTCATACTTTTCAAAAAAGCCTGAATTAAATCATCCGAAATATTATACTGCTTGACCGTGTGCTGAAACGAGTTTAAAATAGGATTCAAACTAATTCCGGATTTATAAGCTTTGTAATATTCATTTTCAAAATCATTGATTAAACTTTCTTTGTCATAGCCATGAAAAGAATCTACAATTTCATCTGCAAATCGTACAAAACCATAAATGCTGTATATCGCATCTCTAATACTTGGCGAAAGCATATAAACCGCCAGAGAAAATGAAGTACTATAATCCTTAGTGACTAACTTACTGCATTTAAAGGAAACTTCGTCAAATAACTGCTTCATAACTATTCATTTAGAAATTGTTTATTAATCAAACTAGAAACTAACTTACCGGAAATCAATGCCGGAGGAACTCCTGGTCCTGGAACGGTTAATTGTCCTGTAAAATATAAATTACGAACTTTACCACTTTTTAGTTTTGGTCTTAGAAAAGCCGTCTGCAATAATGTATTGGCCATGCCGTAGGCATTTCCTTTATAAGAGTTGTATTGTTCAACAAAATCATTTTTACAAAAGGATTCCTTAAAGATAATATTTTCCTTAACACTTTGAGCCGTAAGTTGTTCAAAACGAAGTATTATTTTGCCAAAATATTCTTCTCTCAATTTTTCAGAATCATGAATTCCTGGTGCAAGAGGAATTAAAAAGAAAGCAGATTCCATTCCGTCCGGTGCAGCTGTTTTATCCGTAACCGATGGAAAATTAGCATAAAACAAAGGTGCTTCAGGCCATTTTGGATCATCATAAATTTCTTTTGCATGTTGGTCAAAATCGGTATCAAAAAACAACATATGATGAGAAATATTTTCCAACTTTTTATCAAAACCTATATAAAACAACAAGGACGAAGGTGCAAACACTCTACTTTCCCAATATTTTTCTGAATATTGTCGAAATTCCGAATCCAATAAAGTTTCGGTATGATGATAATCGGCTCCGCTTAAAACCAAATCAGAATCAATACGCTCACCATTAACAACGATAGCTTTGGCAATTTTATTTTCTACTATAATTTTCTCAATATTCGAATTGACAAAAAACTGAACTCCTAACTCTCTGGCCAAAGTTTCCATAGCTCTTACCACATCAAACATTCCGGTTTTAGGATGCCAGGTTCCTAATCCAAAATCGGCAAAATTCATAAAACTATAAAAAGAAGGTGTATCGGAAGGCTTTGCTCCTAAAAACAAAACCGGAAATTCTAAAATTTGAATTAGCTTTTCGTTCTTGAATTTCTTTCGAACATCTTTACTAATATTTCCAAAAAATTGACCTAATTTTTTGGTTGTTTCGAGGGTAATTAATTCCAAAGGTGAAACTCCAGGTCGATACACTAAATCTTTAATAGCAATATCATAATTACTTTTGGCCTCAGCCATGAATTTGCGAAGTTCATTCCCACTTCCCTTTTCGACTGATTCAAAAGTGCTTACAATTTCTTCTAAATTATCCGCAATAGCAATAAAATCCTGAATTCCAAAGTATACTCGATATGCTGGACTCAATTTTACCAGTTCGTAATAATCAGTCGTTTTCTTTCCAAAATCAGCAAAAAAACGTTCAAAAACATCCGGCATCCAATACCAACTAGGCCCCATATCAAAAGTAAAACCGCCTTTCTTTAATTGACGCGCCCTACCTCCTATGGATTCATTTTTTTCATAAACAAAAACTTCATGACCACTTTGCGTCAGATAGCAAGCTGCAGATAATGCAGAAAACCCCGAACCTATGATTGTAATTCTTTTTTTCATTTGTTTAACAAATATACAAAATAATTAAACAAAACTACAATTCCAATGTTAATTCAGAAACAGAATTAAAAACTTTTATTTTACTTAAAATTTTCTCTGAATCAATCAAAGAAACTAACCTTCCTGTGTACCACAATTGTGTACTATCCTCCAATAACTTATCAATCATCTCCTGGACATAATCATTCACCTGATCTCTATCTGGCTTAACAGTCAAAAAGGAAACATAGACAATATTGTCAAAATATTTTTTTAAATCTCTCAAATTATCAATTGGCATACTCTCTCCTAAATAAATAGTCTTATAACCTGCCAAAAGAATTTCGTACTGCAAATACATCAATCCTAGTTCATGTATTTCATTCAAAGGAAGAGATAAAACAAAAACTTTATCTGTTTTTACAGGATCTAAAACCTGAAGTCTTTCAGTATTTAAAATAATTTTTTGCCTGATCAAATAACTCACAAAATGCTCATGTGCAGGACTTATGGTATCTGTTTGCCACAAAACACCAATTTCATCTAAAAGAGGAATAAAAACCTGATGAAAAATTTCTTTAAAGGATTTTTCTTCGGCCAACCAATTGTAAGTATTAAAAAAAAGTTGCTGGTCAAAATTCATCATCGCCATTTTAAAAGCATTAATAGCGTGATTTTTTGAATTTTTAGACATCGCAATTTGCTTCACCAAATCCTGAATTTCTATTTCAGAAAAAGTAGCAATCTTAGAAATTTTATATCCATATTCATGCAAAAAAGTGATATTCAACAATTTTTGCAAACTAACCAAATCGTACAATCTAATATTAGTATCAGTTCTCATGGGCTCAAGAACCTGATATCTTTTTTCCCATATACGAATGGTATGCGCCTTAATCCCTGATAGATTCTCAAGGTCTTTTATACTAAAAACGCTTTTAATATTGTTCATTTATTTACAAATAAAATTAAACAAATATACGTTTTTATCTTAAAAAACACATTAGAATAACCAACAGATTTTATATCTGATACATTTCGTAATGATTCAATTTATCTAAATCTAAAATTGTTTTCGAATTATCAATACTTCTTTGATACATTGGTACAAACTTAGCTCCGTAAACCACCTCTTCAAAAGTATATGAAGTACGCGTCGCCACAGTATTTGAAAACATATCATCAAAGGTTTTAATATATACAAATAGCTCTCCTACGATACTTTTAAAATCCTCTTGGGTAAACTGATACAAAGGACTATTTTCAGTTATAGGATGTACTAATGTCCAACTTAGCGTTAAGGCATTAATTTTTTCGAGTTCTAAATCCAATGAATAAAACTTATTTACTTTCACTCCATTTTCTTCTACACTCATCCCCAGAGTCATTTTTGCTTCGGCATCAGTAAAATTAGTATTCTTAAAAGGACTTAAACGCACCATCAAACCCGTTCCATCTCCATAAGGAGCAATCAAAGCATTATGGGAAAATTTTAAAAAAGCAGTAGGTTTACTAAAACGTCCAAAGAACAATCCGGTTGCAATTGCAAAACTCAACAATCCAATTAAAGCTTCGGCCGCCGCCAATAAACTTGTAAGGAAACCAACCGGACTGATGTGACCATAACCCACTGTAGTAAAGGTTTGAGCACTAAAAAAATAGGCCTGACCAAATTTTGCCCAATTGCTATCTGTTACAGGAATACCATCAAGATGTTCAATTCCAATCCCGAAGTAAACCATTGCAAAAAACATATTGATACCCATATAAAAAGTTAGAATGACCAACATAAATTTCCATGCCGGCATATCTATCATCGTATGGTACCAACTGATGCGATGCAAATAATGCATTCCTTTTTTTTCCACATTAGCTGTACCATTTTTATTTAAAAAACGTCCGCCGTAACTATTTGCATTAGTTCCAAAACCTGTGTTCCTATCTAATACGGCGTGCAAGTTGATTTTATTTAAAAAAGCCATTGGGTTATCCTTTAATATTCAAGGTAAATTTAGTTAAACTCTAACAAAAAAATTAAACTTCTTAACCTAACCTATGTTAATCACTTCAAATAGCTTTAATTAATTGAATTAATAGTATTTTTGAACGAAAACTAAAAATATAATTAACAATGAAAAAAATATTCGCTTTAGTAACAATATTCAGCTTTTTGGGCTGTGCCGAAATGCAACAGCTAATGAATCAACTTCCACAAGCCGGAACATCAGGAATGATTGACATTTCAGGAGGTTTAAAAGAAGCTTTGAATAATGGTATTACTAAACAAGTAAGTAAACTAACGGCAACAGATGGTTTTTATAAAAACGAAGCCGTTAAAATTCTTTTACCAGAAGAGTTAAAAAAAGTAGATTCTGGTTTAAGAAGAATTGGATTAAGTTCGTTAGCCGATGAAGGTTTAAAAGTAATGAATCGCGCTGCCGAAAATGCGGTAAAGGAAGCAACCCCAATCTTTGTTGATGCCGTAAGAAACATGTCTTTTAATGATGCGAGAGGAATTTTAATGGGAAATGAAAGTTCAGCAACAACCTATTTACAAAATACAACTTCGACTTCATTGTATAGTAAATTCAATCCGGTAATAAAAAGTTCATTTACAAAAGTTGGTGCTGATAAAGTATGGCTCAATATAATTACCAAATACAACAGCATTCCGTTAGTTACTAAAGTAAATCCAGACCTTACAGATTATGTAACTAATCAAGCAATGAAAGGTGTATTTAAAATGGTTGCTGTCGAAGAAAAAAACATCAGAACCAATATCAGCGCCAGAACAACTCCATTATTACAAAAAGTTTTTGCCTTACAGGACAAAAAATAAAAAGTGTAAAACACTTATACAAACAGGCTAAGCAGCATTTGTTTTATAAAAAAATAAGTTTAGTTTTGAAATGTTTATAACTACAATAAAAATTGATTTCAATTACTTTCTTGAAATCAGGAAACAATAATAAAATGCAAAAAATAACCATACTTATCCATTGCGAAGATCAAAAATCTATTATCGCATCAGTAACAAACTATATTGCAGGAATCGAGGGAAACATCATTTATCTTGACCAACACGTAGATGCAAATGAAAATGTTTTTTTCATGCGTTTAGAATGCGAATTCAGCACTCAAAACTGGGATTTAGAGTTAATCAAAAAAGATTTCCAAACCAATCTTGCCGATAAATTCAACATGTCTTGGGAAATTTACACTCAGGAATACAAACCCAGAATGGCACTTTTTATTTCTAAATACGACCACTGCTTATATGATCTTTTAGGACGTTACAGTGCTGGGGAATTACCACTTGAAATCCCATTGATTATTAGCAATCACGAAGATCTAAAAGGAGTTGCTGAGCGTTTTAACATTCCGTTTCATCATGTACCTTTTACAAAAAACATCAAAGAAGAAGGTGAAAAACAACAAATAGCACTATTAAAAGAATACGATATCAATTTTATTGTTTTAGCAAGATACATGCAGATTATCACCCCTAAACTAATTGAATTGTACAAAAACAGAATCATAAACATTCACCATTCGTTTTTGCCTGCATTCCCAGGTGCTAAGCCATATCATTCTGCTTTTGCCCGAGGTGTTAAAATTATTGGAGCAACCAGCCATTATGTAACTGAAGAACTCGATGAAGGGCCAATCATAGAACAAGATATCACCAGAGTATCACACAGTCATTCTATTGAAGATTTCATTGTAAAAGGACGCGATTTAGAACGTGCCGTTTTAGCACGAGCCGTAAAACTCCATGCTGAACGCAAAACAATGGTTTACAACAATAAAACGGTTATTTTTTCATAATAATGAATTTAAAAAACTAAACAACCGTTTAAAAGTTAACTTATAACCAACAAAGTAATAACAAAACCTTAACAGCTATTTCGGTCCATATGTAGCATCTTTGCAATGTAATGAACTGGTTATTTATTATATTTTGGTTTTGGTTAGTTAAACAAGTGCTGGTATCAAAAATACCAGCACTTCTTTTTTTAGGACAAAAAATTTATCCCTAAAGAACCTAAAAAACTTTAAAAAGACTGTCTCTTTCCTCTTACTTAAATATAGATTTTTCTCAAAATATACCCCAAAACACTATTCTTAACCTAAAAAAATTGGTTATTAATATTATCTTAATGTAAATTTGCTAAAAATTTACTGTTATGAAAGGACTTTTGAAAGAGACGAGTGAAATTGAAAAATTACAAGAAGAATTTAAAATTCTTACTCAAATAAAACAAAATAAAACTGCTTCGACTAATAATGAGCAGGAAGAATTAGTATTAGAAGAATGCGAATTATAAGTTTTGATGCAATTTTTTAAAATAATCAAAAGCTTTTAATATTCGGCTCCCGTACCAGGAAAACATTTCACCATCTACCAGAATAACATTAGCAGAATGAGTGTAAACACTTATTTCTAAAGCGTCTTTTTCTTTAAAGGGATAAGGTTCAGAGGAGAGAAAAACATAATCTAAGTCTTTGTCTTTATTTATCTCCTGAATATTAACTTCGGGATAGCGCGAAAGTTTTGCAAAAGCATTCTCAAAACGATTCAGCAACAACATTTCATTAATAAAATTAGCCCCTGCTGCTACCATATAAGGATTTTTCCAAATAAAATAAGCAACTCTTTTCACTGCCTTATTTTGAATGAATTTCTTAAAATCATTCATAGCCAAAGCTATTTTTTGGTTCCAATTTTCGGCTTCGGCCATACAATCAAAGAGATTACCAAAATCACTTATCATTTGAAAATTATCTTCCAAGGTATTAATATCAGTCACCCAAACTTGACCTATTTGGCGAAGATTTTCAACCATTTCAAGCGTATTCTCTTCTTTATTACAAACAATAATATCCGGAGCTAAAGATTTGATTTTATCATAATCCACTTTTTTAGTTCCTCCAACAATTACTTTTTCGTTTCTTAAATTCTTCGGATGAATACAAAATTTAGTGATTCCGACTATTTTAGATTCCAAACCTAAATCAACTAATAATTCCGTTTGCGAAGGCACTAACGAAACAATACGTTGTGGTACTTTTGCAAATGTATGTTGCGTTCCAATAGCATCGGTTAAAACGTAATTTTCCAATTGATTCAATTTTAATTTTGAATAAAAAAACCATTAAAAAGCAATTGCTTTCTAATGGCTCTCTTATATTTAATCTGTCTTTCTGTTAAGACTGCAGAATTGCTGCCATTTCCTGTTGCATTTTCAAAGCTTCAGCTCTTGCTTTTTCGGCAAAATCAGCCTCTTTAGAAGCATATATAATTCCTCTTGATGAATTAATTAGTAAACCTACATTTTCATTCATTCCGTATTTGCAAACTTCAGACAAACTTCCACCTTGAGCTCCAACACCAGGAACTAATAGAAAACTATTAGGCACAATTTTTCTAATTTCAGTAAAATATTCGGCTTTAGTAGCTCCTACCACATACATTAAATTCTGTGAATTCTTCCAGCTTTTAGAAGTTTCTAAAACACGTTTATACAATTCTTCTCCATCTACATTTAAGGTTTGAAAATCAAAGGCTCCTTCATTTGAAGTCAGCGCTAACATAATAGTATGCTTTCCTTCGAATGCTAAAAAAGGTTCTACTGAATCTTTTCCCATGTATGGGGCAACAGTTACACTATCAAAACTTAAATCTTCAAAAAAAGCTTTAGCATACATCGAAGACGTATTGCCAATATCACCACGTTTAGCATCGGCAATGGTAAAAATCTCCGGATGATTATCATTAATATAATTAATTGTCTTTTGAAGTGAAATCCAACCTTTAATCCCATATGCTTCAAAAAAAGCAGTATTCGGCTTATAAGCAACAGCTAAATCGTGTGTTGCATCTATAATTGCTTTATTAAATTCAAAAATTGGATCTTCCAATTCTAAAAAATGGGCTGGTATCTTATTCAAATCGACATCTAATCCTACGCATAAGAAAGATTGTTTTTTCTTGATTTGTTCAATTAACTGTTGTGTAGTCATGCGTTTAATTTTTCAAAGCGCAAATTTACAAACCCAAACCCAATTTATATAAGAATTCTATAAGTTTCTATAAAAATTATATAAAACAAATGCGTTAATGTCATCTAATTTTGAAAAATAAGCGCATGTAAGCAACTGTTTTATTACTTTTACAAGAAACCTAAAAATAATAGCCTTGAAATTATTTTTGAAAACCGACAGTAATTTTCTGATTAGAAAAATCTTAGAAGAAAAACTTGATGTATTTAATATCAAATACAATCTAATAAATACCAATGAAATTCTGTTTTTGGAGAGTATCGACACCGATACATATACTAAAATCACCGCTGTATTGAGCGAATATGGTTTTGAAATTATTGAAAATCAAAAAAACATAATTGTACAAAAAATCAAAGAAACAATTACAGATATGATTTTTAATGAGGAAGGGCCTTCGGTCAAAAGTTCGGTTTATTTAGCTGAAAAATTGAATCATAGTTATGGCTATCTTTCTAATCTATTTTCGGAAGTAACTTATACTTCGATAGAGAATTTTATCATTATTCAAAAAATTGAATATGTAAAAAAACTCATCACTCATCATGATTTTACACTTACTGAAATTGCTTTTAAACTCAATTATTCGAGTGTAGCGCATTTAAGTTCTCAATTTAAAAACACTACAGGAATTACTCCATCTGCATTTCAACGTATCATTAAAAAACGAAACGAATTGAACAGCCAAAAAATTAACTAACAGAAATAAAGGATATGCAAAAAGATTTTATCTTAATTACTCTTGCAGATGATGACGAAGACGACAGAATGTTTTTTACAGACGCATTTGAAGAACTAAAAATTAATACTGTGGTTAATACCGTAAATGATGGTGTTGCACTAATGGATTTTCTTAATGATCCCGAAAGTGTATTACCTAATATCATTTTCTTAGATTTAAATATGCCCCTAAAATCAGGAATGGAATGTTTAAAAGAAATTAAAGCCAATCCAAAATTCAAAGACATTGTAATTGCAATTTACTCAACATCTTCATCAGAAGAAGACATTGAAAACACCTTTGTATTAGGCGCCAATATTTACATCAAAAAACCCAATCATTTTGGCAAACTAAAAGAAGCATTAACTGAAGTAGTAACGCTCAACTGGCAATACATAACTTCAGGATTAAATAAAGATAATTTTTTATTACGCATCTAAGTTATGTTTAAGTCAAAGCTTTTCAATTCTTTAGGTTTCATAAGAGCTGTTTTTTTGATTGCTTTTTTTATCTTAATCTTTCTAGCGTCTGTAACTTACAGACACATCAAAGAATTAGACAAAATAAGTGACTCGATTACCAACACCTATGAAATATCGCTAGAATTAGGAAAACTTATATCTTATATCAAAGATGCCGAAACCGGTCATCGTGGCTATATCATTACGAATGATTCTATTTATCTGGACCCCTTTATTAATGCCCGAAAAAATGTGAATCATTCGTTTCAAAATTTAAACAATACTATTAGTTATGATTTTAAAAAACAGGAACAATTAAAACGTATTTACGATTTAGTAGACAAACGTTTTTCTTATTTTAAAAATCGGTTTTCAAACAAAAAAGAATTCAACGACGATTTTAGAGACGGAAAATTAGTTATGGATTCTTTGCGTTCAGAAATTAACAGTATGCTCAATACGGAAAACAAATTATTAGATTCCAAAGGCAAACTTTATAAGTACAACAATTCAAACACACCTTTAATCGTTTTTTCAACTTTTTTAATTTCGGCTTTAATTTTAGGTTTGGGATATCTTCAAATTATAAAAAACTATAAAGATTTATTGCATCAAAACATTCAATTAAAAATTTTTGATGAATCCAGTAATCAAGCCGAAATACTTGGAAAATACGGAAGTTGGTTATTTAATCTTGAAGACAAAAGCTTTAATTATTCTGACAATCAATTTCGTTTATTAGGTTACAAACCTAAATCCTTGAATCCAACTTTTGAAAATTTGTTAAGCCAAGTTCATCCTGATGATCGAGAAACATTGATTCATTCTTTTGAAAAAGCAGAAAGCACAGAATTACTGCCTTTAATTCATTATCGCATTATCAAAAAAGACACGCTTGAAGTGCGTCATTTTAGAACAACAGCTAAAATATTTATTGATAATTTAGGCAACAAAAACATGATTGGGACGACCCAGGACATTACTGAGGATTTCAATAAAACCCAACTAATAGAGTTACGCAACACTGAATTAGAACAAAACAATAAAGAGTTGATGGAATTCAATCATGTAGCCAGTCATGATTTGCAGGAACCGCTTCGAAAAATTCAAACTTTTATTTCCAGAATTGAGGATAAAGAAAAAAACAATTTATCTCCGGCTGCACAAAGCTATTTTGAAAGAATTCAGGAAGCTTCAAACAGAATGCGAATTTTAATTGATGATTTATTACAATATTCCAGAACAAGTCGTTCTGAAAAAAAATTCGAAAATACTGATTTGAATACCATTGCATCAAATGCAGTTAGTGAACTTTCAGAAAACATTCAGGAGAAAAAAGCCGAAATCATTTTTGAAAAATTACATCAAGTACAAGGCATTCCTTTTCAATTGGAACAATTATTTATTAATATTATTGGGAATTCACTTAAATATTCAAAACCTGAAATACCACCTTTGGTACAAATCAGTTCTAAAAAAGTAAAAGCTGCTAAAATTCCCGAATTAAATGATACTTCAAAAAAAGAATACATCAAAATCACGTTTAAAGATAACGGATTGGGGTTTGAACAAATATACGCTGATAAAATCTTTTTACTTTTTAATCGTTTACATGGTAAAAAAGATTTTCCAGGAACCGGAGTTGGTCTTGCTATTTGCAAAAAAATAATTGAAAATCACAAAGGTTATATTTTTGCTAAAGGGAAACCAAACGAAGGAGCTCTATTTGAAATTTATTTACCAGCTTAAGAGAATAAAATTATATAATATTATTAATGAATTATATAAAACGAGAAAAAGTCATTTTATATATTTTTATACAAATTTCACCAAATGAATACAATAAAAAGCAAAACCAAACTTTTCTTTTACATACTGCTCCCATTTTGTAGTATGATTGTAACGTCTTGTGAAAAAAAAATCCAGGAACAACAAAAGCCAAAGCAACAAATTCAAGAACAGGAACCGGTTAACAGTGTTTCTACTAAAGTAAGTGAAACTCTTATAACACAAATTGCCGAATCAAATTTAAAAATTGTCGCAATTGCACAAAAAGCAAGAGAAGGTAAAATAAAAAAAAGTACCAAAATCGTTTTAGAACAAGTAGAAAAAGATCATTCTGAATTAAAGGATAATATTAAAAAGATTGCTAAAAACAATTATATCATTATCCCAAATACATTATACGATACTACAACATTAAAAAGTTTTATTAGTGAAGTTAACATTAGCATGTACTTAAAAAAATTACATGTTTCCCTAAGCAACGAATTGAATCTGTATCAAAATACAACATTAACTACAACTAATGAAGAATTAAAAAAATTCACTAAAGATGCACTTCCTGTAATAAAAGCCAATATAGCAAGTATACTTAAAGAACAAAATACAAATTACTAATTGTAATTACCACAAGCCCTAAATACTTTTAAAAACGTCTTTTTCAAGACGTTTTTTTTTGCTTCTAACCTAAATGGCAATTGTATAAAAGTATCAAAATATCCTGTAACAATTTTAATACAAACAAGTTGCAATTTTGTAATGTAGCCTAGGAACTACTTCAACGTACAATTATTAACTTAAATATAAAGCCATGAGAAATTTATTAGCCGCTGCAATTCTTTGCTTTTCATTTGCAAATTTCACAAATGCACAATCACTAGAACCATCAGTAGGAATTAAAGGAGGGTTAAACTTTTCCAACCTATATACAGATGATGTCGACGATAATAATATGTTAACCAGTTTTAATGCCGGTTTATATCTCAACTTACCCATCTCAACTGCAGCATCAATTCAACCCGAATTCAATTTTTCCAGAAAAGGTTCTGAATTAGTTTATGACAATGCATTTGCAACAGGAACAACTAGACTAAAACTAAATTATCTGGAAATGCCTGTATTACTAAAATTAAATGTGACACCTAATTTCAACATCCATTTTGGTCCCTATGCTGCCTATTTAATAGATGGAAAAGCTACAAATGAAACAAACAATGGATCATTCAACTTTGAAGAAAACATCAGTAATGATGATTTAAACAAGTGGGATTACGGATTATCAGGAGGAATCGGATTTGATTTTGCGTCAACCTCATTAGGAATTCGATACAACTATGGACTCCAAACTATTGGAAAAGAAAAAACCTTTAATGGAAGCACCTATACATTTCCAGATTCCAAAAACAGTTCTTTGAGTCTATACGTTGGATTTAAACTTTAAAAATATTTAATCATAAAAAACAACAATCATGGGAAACTTACTATATCTAATAGCGATACTACTTGTCGTATGTTGGGCATTAGGATTTTTTGTATACAGCCTTGGAAGCTTAATACATCTCCTATTGATAATAGCGATTATCGCAGTATTAATGCGCATTATAAAAGGATAAAACACACATATAAATATTAACCCTAAATACTATCATTATGAAAACAAACAAAGTAATACTTGGAGTTGTTGGCGGATTATTAACAGGCGCGGCCTTAGGAATCCTATTTGCCCCACAAAGTGGCAGAAAAACAAGAAGACAAATCAAAGACAAATCAAAAGCTCTTAAAGAAGATTTAAAAGAGGATTTTGATAAATTCATTGAAAAAATTGACAAAAAGTACCAATCGGTTTCAAACGATGCTCATGAATTATTACAAAGGACAAATTCAAAAATGGAGAATTAATCTATAAGTCAAATTAAGATTAATTTAATTAAAAAAGAATTCAATACAATTGTTATGAAAAAATCAATCAAAATTTTAGCAATCCTGGCAATGGTTTTTCTAGGTGCTACAAAAGTTTCCGCTCAAGATACTAATAGCGACAATTATGATCAAAAATTTAAACTCGGTATTGGTGCATCAGTAGGATATCCATTTGAAGATCCTTACAATCTTAATGTGGGTGGAGATGTTCGCTTGCAATATGACTTATCAAAAAGATATTCTCTTACAGCTACAACAGGATTTAGTAATCTATTCGTAAAAGGCAAAGATAATGACTTAGGTTATATCCCGGCTAAACTAGGTTTTAAAGCCTTTGTTTTAAAAGATAAATTCTACCTTATGGGAGAAGCAGGAGCTGCATTTGCAGTAACAAATAATTACAATCAAAAATCCTTGCTGTTAAGTCCCGGAATAGGTTATGCTACAAAATATATTGACCTAAGTGTTCGTTATGAATACCTTCCTGATTTTCCTTCTATAAGAAACAATGCCGCTGATAAAGGCTTGGGTCAGGTTGCTCTTCGATTAGCATATGGATTTGATTTATAATATCCTTCAAAACAAATAAAGCTACTGCAAAATCTACGTGAAACGCGGGTGCTTATAATTCAATAGTTACACTATATAAAAAAGCTTCTTCTTCCCCAAATACGGAAGCTTTCCCAAAAAAATGAGGCCCTAAAGCCTCATTTTGTTATTCTAATAGATAAATATTATTTAACTAAAATAATTTCAACTCTTCTGTTTTCAGCTCTACCTTCTGCTGTTTTATTAGAAGCTATTGGCTTAGTAATACCATATCCTTCAGAAGAAAGTCTTTCAGCACTAATACCTTTAGCAATTAAATAATTTTTAACTGCTGCAGCTCTGTCTTTAGACAATTGAAGATTTTTAGCAGCAATACCTGTACTGTCTGTATGTCCTTCTAATTTGAAGTTAGCACTACTATATTCATTCATCACCTTCACAATTTCTTCTAACTTAGCATTAGATTCAGCTTTAATAGTTGCTTTTGAAGTATCAAACAAAATTGACTTAGAAAAATCATTTAATTTTTTAATTACTTCTTTAGTAACTTCAGGACAACCATTATTAGCAACAGTTCCTTTCACCTTTGGACATTTATCAACTTTATCTAAAACTCCGTCTCCATCAGTATCTGGCCAAGGGCAACCCGCATTTTCTTTTGGTCCTGCAACATCTGGACATTTATCCTCTTTGTCTAATACACCATCTTTATCTATATCTCCCCATGGACAACCTGCATTTTCTTTAGGACCGGCAACATCTGGACACTTATCATCTTTATCCAATACACCATCTTTATCCTTGTCTACCCATGGACAACCGTTGTTAGCAGCTGGACCAGCAACCGTAGGACATTTATCATCTTTATCTAATACACCGTCGTTATCTTGATCTCCCCAAGGACATCCTTTATTTTCTACAGGACCTGCAACAGTAGGACATTCGTCATCTTTATCTAATATACCGTCTCCATCCTGATCTTTTGCTTTCTTTTGATAAACTGGAATTTTAATTCCTAAATAAAGATCTGCAGCTTTTGAATTTTTAGAAACAACATTAGACAAAACTGAACCCGAACCCACAAAGAATACTCCTGTTCTTAAACCAAATCCAACCAAAGCTTGTTTGCTATAATCCATATAAGAAACAGGAATAAAAGCACTAAACCATTTTGATTCAAATCGAGGTGTTAAACTGAAACGATTTGCAATGCTGTTTTGATTTAATTTCGTTTTACTTACTACTCCTAAATCTGCATTTGCATTCAAATAAAATTTTCTATGAATATTCCAATCAACATCAGCATGTATAGCAGTTGGTAAATATGATTTTACATTTCCATTTACAACCGCATGATCAAAATTATCTTTCATAAACTGATCAAAATTGTCTGCATTATCAAAATCAGCTACAGTAATAGGAGTTGGTCTTGAAAGAGATGGACGATTTAAATCATATAAATTACGTATCCCTTTTTCATATTTCACTGAACCAATATCAGTAACAGAAACTCCAAAACGTAATTTGTATTTATTAACCTCTTTTAAATCATTTATATCAGCCCTGTCAGCTGTATACTCAGGTCTCCATTCGTAAACTAATCCTAAATCAAGACCAAAACCTCTTGATTTTGAATCAATTTCAATATCCGAATTAGATGCAAAATCCTGGCTAGAACCATAAATAGCAGTTCCAGTTGTTTGGTAAGTACTTGTAAGATCTGAACCTGTATCATTATATGCTACAGATATATTAGTTCCTTGAAAATGATAGTTAGCTACCCCTTGCAAATATTTAGCAGTAATACCACCTTTCAAGAAATGTTGTCCTTTTTGAAATAAAACAGCTGCATAAGACAAACCTAATTCACCCCATGAATTTCCAACTGCATTTGGACTACCTAATGAAGCAGAAGGAAAACTAGTAGAATTATCTTTAGTTATATCATTAATTACTTTTCCATTAACATCAATTACATTTAAAAAAGCTCTAGCTCTTGTAAAAACAGCTATCGAATGTTTAGGAGCAATATTAAACATAAACGACGGCCCCATTATATCAGTATTGAAATAAGCATTATTAGCATTGCTAAAATTCTTTTTAGCTTCTAAATCAAAATCATAACCACTTTTAAAAGCATCAAAAACCTTCACACCATATAAATCATTTCCTAAAGCTGAACTAAAAGAAAACAAATTAATATCTGTTTTAAAACGTGAATCTACGATAGACGCTGGGTTATACAATGCACTCTGAACACCAGCATAATTATCATGTACATAACCTAAATAAGACTGGGCATTTGCTGCGCTAAAACCTGCTAAAGCAAACAGCGAAAGAAAAATTCTCTTCTTCATACTAAATAATGTTTGTTAATAAATTTGGGGCATAAAAAAAACACCTAATTTGACAACGCAAATTAAGTGCTTTTTCTTATTAATTATATCTAAAAAAGTATTTGTTTTTCAACAATTAATTTTTAGTTAACCATTAGAAAACCTCACTAGCTTCTTTTAGTTTTTCAGTATTATTAACTAATTGCAACTCTTCTACAATTTTTTGAATATCACCATTCATAATATTCCCTAAATCATATAGAGTCAATCCAATTCTGTGGTCAGTTACACGTCCCTGAGCATAATTATAAGTTCTAATTTTTGCCGAACGGTCTCCGGAACTCACCTGCGAACTACGTTTTTTAGCATCTTCTTCTTGTTTTTTTGCTAATTCCATTTCGTACAAACGAGAACGTAAAACAGTAAATGCTTTATCCTTATTTTTATGTTGTGATTTTTCGTCCTGACATTGAGCTACTAAACCAGTTGGAATGTGCGTTAAACGAACAGCCGATTTAGTTGTATTTACAGATTGCCCACCTGGTCCTGATGAACAAAAGAAGTCGATACGCACGTCATTCATATCAAGCTGAACATCAAACTCTTCTGCTTCCGGCAAAACCATAACCGTAGCTGCCGATGTATGCACACGTCCTTGTGTTTCTGTTTGAGGCACACGTTGCACACGGTGCACTCCAGCTTCAAACTTCAAAGTTCCGTAAACATCTTCTCCCGTAACTTCAAAGATAATCTCTTTAAATCCTCCTGAAGTTCCTTCATTCATATCAACAACCGAACTTCTCCAACCTTTACTTTCGCAATATTTAGTATACATTCTAAATAAATCTCCAGCAAAAATACTAGCCTCATCGCCACCAGTTCCGGCACGAATTTCCACCATGACATTTTTAGCATCTTCAGGATCTTTAGGAATCAACATAAACTTGATTTCATCTTCAAGAATTGGCAATCTTTCTTTTGCTTCGTCCAGTTGCATCTTGGCCATTTCAACCATATCAGCATCACTCCCATCAGCAATAATCTCATTTGCTTCATCAATATTTGCCATCAAAAGAACATATTCATCTCTTTTTTCAGCCAAAGCCTTTAGATCTTTATACTCTTTATTCAACTGCACATAACGTTTTTGATCGGCAATAACATCCGGTTGGATAATTAAATCCGAAATCTCATCAAAACGTTGTTTCACTATTTGAAGTCTGTCTAACATAGTTATAGTCCTTATAATTGGAGTGCAAAAATACAAAAAAGATTGCACAATTTTATTTCAGTATTTCAGATTTTTTCAGGAGCTTTTTCCTGCTTCCCGATAGCTATCGGGACGCTATATCTTTTTATGGCAAAAAAAGCCAGAAAAAGGATGCCGCTTCCATCAGGGCTATCACTCAATCCTTTATATTAATCTTCCTCGGAAATTTTGGCAACCATAAAAATCATCACACCACCTAAAAAAGCCATAACTAAGAAAGCCCATTTCATATTTAAAATTTCTGAAATATAACCTACCATTGGCGGAACAATTAAAAATCCTAAATAACCTATCGTAGATATGGAAGTTATTGCTGATCCACTACTCAAATTTTTAGATTTCCCTGCAATACTAAATATTAATGGCACCGTACAGGAAACTCCTAGTCCTATCAATACAAAACCAAAAATTGTCGGTAAAGCATAGGGTAAAGCAAAACTCAATAAAAAACCTGCAGTAATCAATATAGCACTATACTTTAAAATATTTTTTATCCCAAAACGCATTACTCCATAATCACCTAAAAATCGCCCTAAAGTAACCGCCGTCATAAAAAAAACAAAAGCCGCCGTGGTCATTTTCTGTGTCGCATGCAATACATTTTGAAAATATATTCCACTCCAATCATACATGGTATTCTCACAAGCCATTGAAACAAAACTAATTATTGAAAATTTCAACAAAGCTTTATCCGGTAATGAGAAAAACTTTGATTTTTCTTTAGAAGGCTCACACACTATTGTTAACGGATAAAAACAGCTAATTACTGCTAACATAAAAACACTTAAACCTAATAAATGAAATGAAGGATCAATATGTTGTGTCACCATAATATAGCCCAAACCAGCACCCGCAAAACCCGCCAAACTCCATACAGCATGAAATGTAGTCATAATTGATTTTGAATACAATCGCTGTACTTCAAGTGCCTGAGCGTTCATTGACAAATTAAAAATATTACGAGAAGCTCCAAAAATCAATAATATTAACATCAATTGCCAAACATAGGCTGCAAAACCTGGCAAAGCCAAAACAACATTAAACAAAATTGCTCCTATTAACATACAAACCCTGCTACTCATCAAATTAAGAATCGTCTTTGTAAATGGCATTGTCAGCATCAGTCCAATTGGAAAAGCAAATAAAACAGTACCAAATTCAGCTTCTGATAAATGCAATTGAGCTTTTATAGCTGGTATTCGGGATGCCCATGACGAATATCCAAAACCGGAAATAAAAAAAAATACAGTAGTTGCCAATCGGTAACCTTTTGGCGAATGGCGTAAATTATTAAAATAGTCTAAAATCATTAATTTGTATCCCTTTCATTTGGACTGCAAAAATAAAGCTTTTAAAACGGTATAGCTGTTAAAAATACCTAAATAACATCCTTAAAATTTATCAGTATTTTTAGTAATTTTGCTCAGAATTCGACACAAAATCGATTCATATTAATTATGCAAAAAATAGCCTCATTACTATTCCTACTTTTCATCGCTTCGGCTTGTCAAAAAAACGCTGAAACAGAAAAAGACCTAATAAAAAAAGCCGATTGGCTTATTGGTAATTGGGAAACTAAAAACGATATTGGTACCCTTTCTGAAAATTGGGAAAAAGTAAACGATAGTACCTATAAGTCCAAATCACTTTTTATAAAAGACAAAGATACTATTCATAACGAAAGTATCATTCTTGAACAAAAAGGAGAAAATTTAAGCTACACCACTACAATTATAGGTCAAAACGACAACAAACCAATTTGCTTCCAATTAAAAGAAAGTATTGAAAATGAACTGATTTTTGAAAATCTAAAAAACGATTACCCTCAAAAAATCAGTTATAAAAAAACATCTAAAACCAGTTTAATCGCTCAAATATCAGGATTGCAATCAGGTAAAACCACTACTGAAAAATACAATATGGTTAAAAGAAAATAACCACAAGATAATCCCATTTTAAGAAGCCTTCATTTTTTTAATCTGAAGGCTTTTTACTTATGCTACAAGAAGCTTTCTCGCTTTTCTAATAGAAATAAATGATTGTAAAACAACCGAAATCATTATAAAAAACAATCCAGCATAAAACGAAGCATTCACTTCTTTACTTTCACCAAAAAACAAAAATGCCATAATAATAGCGTAAATCGGTTCTAAATTAAAACTGAGATTGACAGTAAAAGCAGGTATCTTTTTTAACACTTCGGCAAACGAAACATACAAACCCACGGTACAAAAAAGTGCTAATAAAATTAAATAAACAGTATCTTTCAAATTAGGGATAAAACTTTCAACCGGAAAGAAATAAAGATAAACAGGAAGTAAAATTCCTAAACCTAAAGTCCCGCCAATCATCTGATAATAATTAATAACCCTACTATTATAATTCCTTACTAATCGTTCGTTGAAAATGGTATAAAGTGCCGCAAAAGAAGATGAAATAACACCTAAAACAATTCCTAACTGATAAGAAGTATCAAAATGAAAAATCAAACTAATACCTAGTAAAGTAAATGCACTTAATATTAATTCAGCAAATTTAAATTTCGTTTTATTAACTATTGGCTCAAAAATAGCAGTAAAAAAACTGGTCAAACAATAACATACTACTCCTATAGAAATATTTGAATACTTAATACTTCCATAAAAGAAAAGCCAATGTGTAGTAATAAGCATTCCAACTTTAGCAATAGCTAACTTTTCTCTAAAAGTAGTTTTATCAACTATTTTAAAAAAAATTAGAATTAAAAATATAATAATAGAAGAAAAAAATAACCGGTACCACACCAACAATCCTTCATTAAGAGAAATTAGTTTACCGAAAATCCCAGTAAAACCGGCAAGTATTACAGCTGAGTGCAATAGTAAATATGATTTTTTCATAAAGAGCAACACTTCATTATTTTAATATTTAATTAAAATTATTAAGTATAAAAATTATTAAAGATTTTATTTATTATTTTTCTTACGAAAAACATTAATATCAAGAAAAGAATCAACAGTTACTATTAATAGAATAAAAAATATTTATGAGTAAGAATTAATAAAAAACAAAACCGTAATATTATCCCCAACTTTTGAACCTGATCCGATCCAATCTTTTTGCTTAGTCCCCAACTTTTGAACTTGATCCCAGACAACCTTCCAAATAAAAATAAGAATTATTTAAAACAAAAAACCCTATCCAAAT